>CAZKZT010000076.1:0-12829 GCA_964557265.1 uncultured Hyphomicrobium sp. | reverse complement strand
GTGCGCTCACGCGTGTTCTCGATGAGCCGGCATTGCGCGCAGAACTCCGCGCCACAGCGCTGGTCGAGGCGCGACGTCTTCCATCGTGGACTGATACTGCGCGCAAGATCGCCGCCCGGCTCGCGGCGCTCTGAGCTGTGCGCCTCTACTTCTGAGGACTCACCGCGATCCGCTTGTCGAGCAGCGCGCCGATCTCCGCGTCCGAGTAGCCGAGGCCGGCCAGCAGGGACTGCGTGTCGGCGCCGAGCGGCGGCGGCGCACGGTCCGGCTCGCGCTCGACACCGCGGAAGATCACCGGCTGGCGCAGTGAGCGTACGACGCCGATGTCCTTGTCGTATTTCGGCTCGAAGAAGCCCACCGCCTTCAAATGCGGATCGTCGAGCAGGCTGTCGGGCGTGTGGACGACGCCGCACGGCACGTCCGCTTCCTCGAACGTCGCGAGCCATTCCGCGCTGGTGCGGTTGCCGAGCGACGCCGCGATGATCGCATAAAGCTCGTCCGAGCGCTTCGAGCGCTCACCATTGTTGGAGAACCACGGCTCTTTCGTCAGATCCTCCCGGCCGAGCAAGGTGAGCACGCGCGTCCACTGTGCCAGCGTATAGGGCAGCAGCGCGATCCAGCCATCGCTGGTGGCGTAGGGCTTGCGGTTCTGCGACAGCGTGCGGTGATAGCCGGTGGCACCGTTCGGATCGAAACTCGCGCCCATCAGGTGCTCGTTGAGCGAGAACGCCGCCATCGCCTCGAACATCGGCATCTCGACGAGCTGGCCCTCGCCACCCGTGCGCTCGCGATGATAGAGCGCGGCCAGCACGGCATAGACGACGTGCAGCGCGCCGGCTTTATCCGCGGTCACAGTCGGATGATAGGCGGGCGTGCCGTCGCGGCGATGCGTGAGGCCGGCGAGGCCGGAGCTGGCCTGGATGATGTCGTCGTAGGCTGGCTTGCCCGAATAAGGTCCGTCGCTGCCATAGCCGAGCGCGCCGCAGTAGATCAGGCGCGGGTTGAGCGCGTGGACGGCATCCCAGGAGAAGCCGAGGCGGTCGAGCGCGTCCTGGCGCATGTTGTGCACCAGCACGTCGCTGGTCTTCACGAGGCGGCGCAGGATTTCCTTGCCCTCCTCGTTCTTGAGGTCGAGCGAGATCGATTGCTTGTTGCGGTTGTTGTTGACGTAGAGTGCGCCGAGCCCCGGACCGGAGGCCGGTGGCGTATAGCGGTTCATGTCACCGTCGACGGTCTCGATCTTGATGACTTCGGCTCCGAGATCGCCGAGGATCTGGGTCGCGAACGGCCCCAGCACGATGGTGGTGATGTCGATGATGCGGAGGCCGGCGAGCAGCGGATACATGAGAGCGGGCGTTCCTTGTGGCGAGTGCGCTGGCGTTTCTTGGTCGCCCCGTCATAGGGGGCAAGCGTTTATGCCGCAGGCGGGCGGGCGGCGCCAGATGCGATCAGAGGAACCGCACCTCGAAGGCCGTCTTGGCGCCGCGCCTGAGCCCGGCCGTCTCGTAGAAGTGCAGCGTCTCCTTGCGCTTCGATCCGGTCATCAGCGTGACGCGGTAGCATTCCTGGGCACGGGCGGCCTCGATAGCATGGGCCACGACCTGGCGGCCGTAACCTCGTTGCCGGTGTTCGCGGTCGGTCACGACATTTTCGATCATGGCGAACGGGCGGGCGCCGCGCGAGAAGTTTGGCGATACGATCAGCATCGCAGTGCTGACGGCGATGCCGTCGGCCTCGGCGAGAAAGATTGTCACGCCGGGATGGTCGAGGACCCGGGCCAGCGCCGCCGCCGCGTCCGCCTCGGATCGCCAGGGCGGGTCGTTCGGCTGGAGCTGGCTGTAGAGGCCACGCAACGCTGCGAGATCGCCGCGCGTCGCGGATCTTATGGTCGCTGTCATCGCTCAAGCCTCTGACCGCTCAATCCGGTCCCTTCATCGACCAGTTCGCTGCGCCGCCGCGGGCTTTCTTGCGGAAGAAGAACGACCACGGGTCAGGGAACTCGCCGACCGGAACCTCGATCAGCGCTGGCGCATCGGCCTTGATCGCGGTCTTGAGTGAGCGGCGCAGCGCCTCAGGTGTCTCGACGCGCTCGGCCCACATGCCGTGGCTCTCCGCGAGCTTGACGAAATCGGGGTTGGTGAGGTCCGAGGCGATCGTGCGGCCCTTGTAGCCGACCTGCTGGATGCGCTTGACGTTGCCGTAGGCATTGTCGGTGAAAACGAGGGCGACGACGCCGATGTTGTGCGCGACCGCTGTCGCGAGTTCATTGGCGCCGAACATGAAGCCGCCGTCGCCGAGGATCGAGACAACGGCGCGGTCCGGCATTGCCGCCTTGGCGCCGAGCGCGGTCGGATAGCCCCAGCCGAGCGTGCCCTGGTAGCCGGTCGAGAGGTAGGTGCGCGGCTGGTAGACCGGATAGAGCAGGCGGCTCGCGTAACTGATTTGAGTCAGTTCCTCGATCAGAATGCCGTCTTCCGGCAGCTCGGCGCGGATGGCGTCGATCCAGCCTTTCTGCGGGCCGAGGCGTTCGAACTCCCCAGCCATTTGCGCGTGCAATGCCTTCATTTCGTCGGTGCGATCGGCGGGTTTGTCTCCAACGGTTTCGAGCGCGTTGAGGAGCGCCGCGACGCCCTCCGCCGCATCGGCGACGATCGCGACGTCGGGCGTGCAGGTCTTGCCGATACGCGACGGATCGATGTCGAGATGGATCACCTTGAGGGCGTCGTCCGAGCCCCAGTCGAGCATGTGCTGGAGGCGCGTGCCGATGCCGATCACGACATCGACGTCCTTCCACAGCGTGTGGCCCGCAGGGAAGCGATGACTGAACGGGTTGCGCGAGTCGATCACGCCCTGGCCGGTGCGGTAGGAGATCACCGGCGCCTGGATGCGGGCGGAGAGTGCACTCACCTCGGCGCTGGCATCCTGCGCGCCGCCGCCGACCAGGATGATCGGCCGCTTGGCGCCTGCCAGCAGCTTGGCTGCGGCTTTGATCGCGTCGAGGTCGATCGGCGGCGTGCGGCGCTGCACCGGCGCGTCGTCGAAGGCAATCTCAGCCGAGCGTCGCCACATGTTCCAGCCGCATTCGAGACCGACAGGCCCCGGAACGCCGCTCAGAAGCTGCTCGAAGGCGGCGCGGGATTTCACTGCGGCGTCCTGCGGACCCTCGATGTGACCCGCCCACTTGGTGAGCGTCCGCATGATGCCGAGCTGATCGGGGATCTCATGGAGAAAGCCGATACCCTTGCCGATGAACTGCTCGTAGATCTGGCCCGAGATCGCGAGGACCGGCGCGCACAGCGACTGGGCGGTCGCGAGCGCTGCAGTCGTGTTGAGGAAGCCGGGGCCCGGGACCACGCAATAGGCCTGCGGTTTGCCGGTTGCCAGCGCGGCGCCGAGCGCCATGTAGGCGGTGGTCTGTTCATGGCGGGTGTGAATGGGCCGTATGGGCGTGCCGGCGCGTACGAGCGCATCGAAGAAATCGTCGTTCTGGACGCCGGGCAGGCAGTAGAGTGTCTCGATCCCATTGGCGACCATCGTCTTGATGGTGACCTCGGCGGCGTCCATCTGGGCGAGGTTGGTGGCGGTCATGATGAGTGGCTCCCGGAGCAGGCTCGTTCTTGCGACGAATGGTCTCGACAATATACGGAACGTGGCTGCCCGTGCACGCCCCCTTCCATGGGCAGCGCCTGAGCGCCCGATCGTGACCGGTGCGATTGGGGCACGGACAGGGTGGTTAAGACGGCGGATTGCTGCGACGCACGGTTGACGCCACGTCAGCGCCATCGTTGATGTGGATAATCAGGCCCTTCCGCTCAGGATAGAGACTAGGATCGCAAGAACGAATCGCAGCCTGCTGGGAAATGATGGGACATCTGAAGAATAGCGGTCGGGCCGCGCGCCGTGGCCACAGCCGCACGGTGCGAACGCTTTCGCTGGCGGTTGCCGGAAACGTGGCGATGGCTCTCGTCGCAGTCTCCGCCTACGCCCAGGGTTCGCCGACACCGTCCATTCCCGGCCTCGTGGTGACGACCACACCGCCGCCGATGGCGCCGCGCGAGCCGGTCGCCCCGCTGCGCACCGACTCGACTGCGCCGCCCCAGGCCGCAAAACCGAAGCCAAAGCCGAAGACGAAGCCCACCCGGCAGGCGAGTACCGCGCCGGCAAACGATGCGGGTTCGGGGCGCGGCGGCCGGCGGCAGGGCATCGTCGTTCTGGTCAATGATGAGCCGATCACCGGCTATGAGGTCGACCAGCGTTCAGCGCTGATGGCATTGGGTGCCAACATCGGCGAGCGCGCGCAGGCCAACTTCAAGCGGATGGTGCAGGATCCCTCGATCAACACGCAGCTGCGCTCGATTCTCGAGGCGACGATCAATGCCAATCCCGGCAAATCGCGTGAGCAGGTTCTCGCGATCTTCGAGGAACGCAAGAAGGCATTCGTCGTTGGTATCCAGAAGCGCGCCGTGGATAGCGCCAGAGCCAGTGTCCTGCCGGGTATGCGCGCGAAGGCGCTCGATGAAATCATCGACGAGCGACTGAAAATTCAGGAAGGCAAGCGGCTGTCCATCGTCGTCACTCAGGAGGAGATCGATCGCACCTTCAAGGAGATGGCTGAGCGCAACAAGATGTCCGAGGCGCAGTTCGCCGAGCAGCTCACAAAGCAAGGCATCCATCCCGACACGATGAAGGCGCGGACGCGTGCGGCCATGGTTTGGCGCGACGTCATCCGCCGCCGGTATGGCCACCAGATCTCGGTCACCGACCGGGAGGTGGACCGCTTCGTGCAGCAGGCGCCGGATGGCGGAGCGCCGGGCGTGGAGCTGCACCTCCACAAGATTACCCTGGCCGTGCCCGGCAAGATCGATCAGGCCGCACTCGCCCGCCGGCTCGGTGAGGCCGAGCGGCTGCGCCGCCGTTTCACCGGCTGCAAGTCGACGCAGGGGCTTGCCAAGGGGCTGGCCGATGCACGCTTCGACAACCTCATCAACCAATCGCCTTCGGTGGTCTCCGAGCCGACCCGCAGCCTGCTGCTGAATGCCCGGGATGGCGAGATGGTGCCGCCTACGCTGGCCAGCGCCGGTGTCGAGCTCTATGCGGTCTGCGCCCGCAAAACCGTTAAGGTGAACGAGGAGGCGCGCGCCAAGGCTCAGCAGGAGCTGACCATGCGCGAGTTCGACGTGCTCTCACGAAAGCACTTGAGAGACCTGCGCACCGACGCCTTGATCGAACGGCGCTAGAGCCCTATCCATTCCGCTCGACCGCCCGCAGCGCAATCGTTGCCGGTGGCCGGGCTCCTGGACCAACACCCGGAGCAACGTGGTCGGGCCGCAGGCGTGCGCAAGCACGGTCGGGCGGTTCGACGGCATCATGGTGTCCTGTCGGGAGTGTGGCCGTGGCAAGCGAAGTCGGGCGTGTATCGGGCTCGCAGCGGGCGCTCGCGCTGACGATGGGCGATCCCGCAGGCGTCGGTCTCGACATCACGCTTGCCGCGTGGCGCGAGCGTCAGGCGACCAGCCTCCCCCCGTTCGTCCTCTATGCGGCGCCAGAAGCGGTCACTGAGCGCGCGATGGCGCTGGGCATCGCAGTCGATTTGGCCGTTTCCGACGATGCGGGTGAGATCGCAAGTCAGTTCGAGCACCGCCTGCCGGTACGCCGGATTCCGCTCGGGGCGCCGGTTGTCGCCGGACGCACGGACGGTGCCAACGCGGGTGCGATCGTCGGCGCGATCGAGTGTGCCGTCGCGGACGTGATGGCAGGGCGCGTCGCGGCCGTCACCACCAACCCGATCGCAAAGAGTACGCTTCTGCGCACCGGCTTCGCGCATCCGGGGCATACCGAGTTCCTGGCCGAGCTGGCCGGACGGCATGTTCCCGGTCGCCGCTGGGTGCCGGTGATGATGCTCGCCGCTGACATCCTCCGCGTGGTGCCGATGACGGTCCATGTGCCGCTCGCCCGCGTGCCTGCCATGCTGACGGCGGAGCTGCTCACCGAGACGGTGCGGATCACGGCGGCCGCGCTGGCCGCTGATTTCGGGATCGCCCGGCCGCGTGTTGCGGTCTGCGGCTTCAATCCCCACGCCGGAGAGGACGGCACCATCGGCCGCGAGGAGATCGAGGTGATTGCGCCCACCTTGGCGGCGCTGCAGGCGGAAGGCCTCGTCGTCACGGGCCCGCATTCGGCGGATTCGCTGTTCCATGCCGACGCCCGCGCGCGGTACGACGCCGTCATTGCGATGTATCACGACCAGGCGCTGATCCCGATCAAGACGCTGGCCTTCGACACGGCGGTCAATGTCACGCTGGGGCTGCCGTTCGTGCGCACATCGCCGGATCATGGCACCGCGTTCGATCTCGCGGGGACAGGCCGTGCCTCGCCGACCAGTCTCGTTGCAGCGCTGCGGCTCGCGGCAGAAACAGCCGCGCGGCGCGAGGTGCTGACCTCATGAGTGGGACGGGGCCGCCGTCCGACGGTTTGCCGCCGCTGCGCGAGGTGATTGCCGCCCTCGACATCGGCCCCAAAAAGAGCCTCGGCCAGAATTTCATTCTCGACCTCAACCTGACGCGGCGCATCGCGCGCCTTGCCGCGCCGCTGGAGGCGACGACGGTCGTCGAGGTTGGTCCCGGCCCCGGTGGCCTCACGCGGGCGCTGCTTATGGAAGGCGCGAGGCGCGTCGTTGCGGTCGAGCGCGACTCGCGCTGCGGGCCCGCACTCGAGCAGATCGCGGCAGCGTATCCTGGTCGACTGACGCCGCATCTCGGCGATGCGCTCGAAGCCGATTGGCGCGCGCTGATCGGTCCGAATGCGGGACGCACGGCGATCGTCGCGAACCTGCCCTACAACGTCGCGACCAAGCTGCTGATCGGCTGGCTTGAAGCGGAACCATGGCCGCCGTGGTGGTCGATGATGGCGCTGATGTTCCAGAAGGAGGTCGCCGAGCGGATCGTCGCCGAGCCGGGAACGAAGGCCTACGGCCGCCTCGCGGTCATCTCGCAATGGCGGACGACACCGCGCATCGCGCTGACGCTCGGCCGTGAGGCCTTCACGCCGCCGCCGAAAGTCGCGTCTGCTGTCGTCACGTTCGTGCCCAAGCCGGCACCGCAGCCCGAATGCTCGGTTGCGTGGCTCGGCCGCGTGACAGCCGCCGCGTTCGGTCAGCGCCGCAAGATGCTGCGTCAGAGTCTGCGCACGCTGCTCCCGGATCCGTTGCCGCTGCTCGAAGCGGCAGGCGTCTCGCCTCAGCAGCGCGCCGAGCAACTCGACGTCGCCACCTTCGCGCGGATGGCGCGGATCGCGGAGCGGTTGGCGAGTTAGTTTTTTTCCGCGGTCCGCGACGCCTCCGGCGTCCGCGGAAATCAAAAACTCACCTGCGTTTACGCAGATGAATATAAAGCGCGCCCTCGCCGCCGTGCCGCACGTGCGCGGACGCGATGCCGGCGACGCACTCACGCAAATCCGGCTGCTCGAGCCAGAGCGGTACGCTGCGGCGGATGACGCCGGGGGCGCTGCGTTCGAGGTCGTCGTCGCGGCCGTTGCTGGCGCGCGCGCTGCCCTTGCCGGTGATGACGAGGACTGTGCGCAATCCCGCCGCGCGTGACGAAAGCAGGAACGCCCGCAAACGGCGTTCGGCATCGACCTGGCGCAGGCCGTGCAGATCGATGCGGTCGTCGATCTCGACGTGACCGCGCGCGATCTTGCGGGCCTTGCGCCGTTCGATCGGGATCAAGGGAGGCGGTGCTTTCGGTGCGGCCGGCTTGACGATCTGAGCTGGGACGGCTTTTCGCGCGGGAGGTGGCGCAGGCGTCGCCGGAGATCTGGGGACCGCCGCACGCGGGATCGGCGGCGCTTCCGATGGTGCGCCGACATCTGGAACACGCGCTTTCGCTTTCCTCAGTGGTTTCACCGCGCGCATCGTGTAGCGCCACAGGTCGAGTTCGTCGGGCGCGGGCGCACCTTTCGCGGCGCGTTTCCTGGCCGGCTCAGGTTGGGCGTCATTGGCGCGGCCGTCGCGCGGCCGCTTGGTCATTGGGCCGCCCGGCGCGTGCCCGCCGGTTTCTCTGTGGTGAAAGGGCCGGGGACCAGCACGAAGAAGTTGCCCGGATGCTTGGTGATGCCGGCGAGCTTGCCCGCTGTCGCGCCAGAACCGAAATAGATGTCGCCGCGCTCTGGCCCGCGGATCGCCGAGCCGACATCGTGCGCAATCATCAAGCGGCGGAACCCGTGATCCTTGGTGCCCTTGGCATAGGTGATCGTCGGTGCGGCGACATAAATCGGCGTGCCGATCGCATGGAAACCGGTGTCGACGGCCAGGCTGCGTCCTGCCACCAGCGGGATCGACATCACACCGAGCGGACCGCTCGCTTCCTCGCCTTCGAGCTCGCGGAAGAACACGAACGATTTGTTCTGCTGCATGACGTGCCGGCCGCGCGCAGGATCGGCGCGGAGCCACTTGCCGAGAGATCCGAGTGAAATCTCGTCGGCGGCGAGGATACCTTCGTCGATCAGGTAGCGGCCGATCGAGGTGTAGGGGTGGCCGTTCTTGCCGTCGTAGTGGACGCGCACCGTCGCGCCATCCGGAAGACGGATGCGGCCCGAGCCCTGGATGTGCATGAAGAAGGTGTCGACCGGATCGGCGAGGTACATCAGCTCGAGGTTCTGGCCGGCGAGCGCGCCACCTTCGATGTCGGCGCGGGTCGCATAGGGCGCGGTGCCGGTTTCGGTCTTGCGGGCGTGCGTGAGCTGGTCGGCCTTGGCACCGCGCTGGGCTTCATGCACCAGATTCACGAGATCGGCCGGTCGGCGATAGATCGGTGTCGCAAAGCGCGCGGTTCTGTCTCGCGAGCCTTCGAGAACCGGTTCATAGTACCCGGTCAGCAAGCCTTGCGGCGCCGCGTGAGCAACGCGATGCGGCGTGAACTGGCGCTCGAAGAAGGCGCGGGCGGCAGCTTTCGTGACCGGCTTCGGCAACGCGACTGCAGCGTCACACGCCTGCACGAGCGCGGGGGGCACGCTGACAGCGCCGGGCTTCCCTGCCGCCGTCTTGATGCGCGGGCACGAGGAGAGAAATGCCTTGAACGCGGCGAGGTGGTCGTCCGCGTGCCACCCGGGCAGATCGGCGAACGCCACCGCTTCGAGGCGTACGTCTGCCGTTGCGGCATCGATGACAGGTGCTCCGCGCGGCACGTCGGCGCTCCCCCTTCATCAAGTCCGCATCGCCTGCCCGAACCGAGCCGAGCCGGTCAGTTCGGCGCCTGAGTGGCGATCAGGCGCCAGTTCGGATCACGCGACGCGACCTCGCGTGCGAAGGTCCAGATGTCGACGACTTCCTTGATCTTCTTGGTGTCGCCGGAGATGACGGCGCCAGCGCGATCGCGCGTCGCCGAGATCAGCTCGCTCACGAACTTGATCGTCACCTGCGCGGTGCCGTTCTTGAGCTCGGCCTCGAGCATATCGGCCTTGTTGATGCCGACGAAGCTCTGATCGATGATCTCGCCGCGCGCCTCGCGATCGCTGATCGCTCCCGCGAAACCGTCGAACACTTCCTTGCTGAGCAGGCTGCGCAAGGCCTTGCGGTTGCCCTCGGCAAAGGCGGTGACGATCATCTCGTAGGCCTGACGCGCGCCTTTGACGAAGCCGTCGGGTTCGAAACTGCCATCGGCGCGATAGATCGACAGCAACCCGTCGGCCAAGTTGGAGTCGCCGGCGGCGAAGGTCCGTACCTTTTCCTCGGCGGCCGCGCTCGCGGCTGCCGTTGCCTCGCCGGTCTGTTCAGGCCGGTCACGCCGCGGCATCGCCACGACCTTGTCGTTGCCTGCGCCCTTGCCGGCGGCGCGGGCACGCTCGAGCGCCCGGTTGCGATCGATCCGCGCCTCGTCATCGGTCGTCCGCCGTCCGAGCACGCTGCGCAGTTTAAGGATGATCACCACCGCGAGCACGAGGAACATGATGGTGAAGATGTCGATCTTGCCGTCCATACCGTCAGCTGCTTTCCACTATGGGCCTCTTGCCAGCAGGGCCTCTCGTACTGATGTAGGAGTAACCATGCCTTTGGTCCAGGCCTCAACCTGCTGTATTGCAGGGCGCTCAAGGACCTAAGGGTACCGCCGCCGCTGGTATTATCGACGAACTTACGGCATTCATGGGGTGAAGCCAACCGGAATGCAACGGACAGAGATGTCCGTCGCGCCGATACTTTCGTCCAGGACCGAGGAGAGCCGGCGGGCGCCTCGATCGGTCCACGGATTGGTCTGACAGCGGCCCTGATGACGGCGAGGACCACAACGCGATGCGCCTGGCATTTCTAGCGCTCCTGACGGCGCTGCCGCTGCTGGAGATCTTCGTCCTGGTCAAATTCGGCCAGTGGGCGGGCGCGTGGATCACGCTGGCGGTCGTCATCGGAACGGCGATCGTGGGCGTTGGCATCCTCCAACGCCAGGGCTTTACGATGATGCTGCGCACGCAGGAAGCGATGATGCGCGGCGAACCGCCGGTCGGCGCCATGCTCGATGGCGGGATGATGGTCATGGCGGGCGGCCTTCTCATCATGCCGGGCCTGATTACCGACGCGATGGGGCTCCTGTTGCTGCTCCCGCCAGTCCGCTACTTTGTCGCGAACCGTGTGCTGGCTGGCATGTTCAGCGGTGCGACGATCCGCGCCGAGGTGTTCGAGGACGACGATATGCGCGGGCAGCGCCCGTCCGGGGGTGGCCCCTTTGATCGCGCCGGTCCCCATGGTGGCGCCTCACATGACGGGAGGCGCAGTGACGACGGTGGCGGTCCCGTGATCGAAGGTGACTTCGAGCGGCTCGACGAACGGCCAGTCGATCCGCGCAATCGCTCGCCGCGCAACGGCAACTGAAGAACCGCGTCTCGAGCCCCTCGAGCAAAGGGGTGTCCTCCCGAAGGTAAAACCGCCATGCCGATCGTCTGGCCGACCGCTGGGCCTATGGCCTATGTCCTGCCGATCCTGATGCTCGTTGCCTCGAACGTCTTCATGACGTTCGCCTGGTACGGGCATCTCAACTACAAATCGAAGCCGTTGATGCTCGTCATCGCCGTCTCGTGGGCGATCGCCTTCGTCGAGTACTGCCTTGCGGTGCCGGCCAACCGCTATGGCCATGCGGTTTATTCCGCCGCTGAGCTGAAGACCCTCCAGGAGGTCATCACGCTTGCGGTGTTTGCGGGGTTCTCGGTGCTGATCCTCAAGGAGAGCCTCGGCTGGAATCATCTGGTCGGCTTCTCGCTGATTGCGGCTGGCGCGGCCTTCGTATTCTTCGGCAAAGCAGCGTGACGTGATGGATACGGCAGCGATCATCCTGCTGGCGCTCGGCGCGATGGCCGGTGCCGTGGTCCAGGCCGCGACAGGCTTCGGGTTCGCGATCGTGGCGGCGCCGGTGTTTCTCGCGGTGATGAACTCGCACGCGGCGCTGCAAGTGCTGGTCGTCATCCACCTCGTTCAGACGGCAATGATGCTGCGCGGCGTGTGGCCGCTTGTGCCGATGCGGCTTATGAAGGCGCTGATCGTCGGCGCAGCGGTCGGCAGTCCGATCGGCCTCCTTGCGTTCGTCAGTCTCGACGTGAGGGCGCTCAAGCTGGTGGTCGGCGTCCTGATCCTGCTGTTCACCGGCCTCCTGATCGCGCGCGAGATGGGCCTGTTTACGGGCACGCTACCGACGGCGGCGAACCGCGCCGGTGGTGAGGGAGATGCGGCCGCCACGCCGCCGCCGCTCGCCTACCTGACCGGCGCCGTCGCGGGGGCGATGACGTCGCTGCTCGTCATGCCGGGGCCGCCATTGATGCTCTACCTCGCCGGCTCGCCGTTGCCGCATGCGCACGCCCGCGCGCTCGCCATCACCTTCTTCGGGCTCTGCTACCTGCTGGTGACGGCGCTCAACACCTTCGTCACCGGTATGGGCGAGGGTGTGTGGTGGATCGCCCTCGCCCTCGTGCCGCCGGTCTATCTCGGTACGCTCGCCGGCCAGCAAATCGCGCGCCGCGTCACCCAGGGCTCGTTCCGCATCGCCGTGCTGGTGCTGCTGGTCCTGTCCGGCACCGGCGCCGTCGTCTCCGCGCTTTGAGCGGCGTGGTGCGAAGCAGCCACGGGCAACTCGGAACGCAGCGCGCAGTCCCGCGATTCGCGATGGTCTCGGCGCCATTTATCGAATTGGTTCTGCCGGGAAGAGGTTGTTAATCACCAGATGGCAGGATTAACCACGACACAACTTCGACGTAAATCCTGTCCAGCTTGTCTGGGTTGACAGGAACCTACGCGAAATCAGTGCGTTGTACGTGTTTCGAGCATTAGTCCAGGGGCAGCGTCTATGGCCACCTTGTTCACGTTGAAGTCAGTACGTGGACCTTCCTTCGCCGCTCTCGGGATAGCGGTATTGGCTGGTATCAGTGCCGGGTCGCAGGCGCACGCCGCGGACCCCTGGCCGGCCGAGGTTCAGGCCCTCTACAAGATCCATTTCAACGGCCTCGAGGTCGGGCAGTTCGCGTTCAATTCGAGCGTGCACAACCGCACCTATGCCGTCACGGCGAACGCCGACATCTCGACGTTGCTGGGTCTCGTGCGTTGGAACGGCGTGACGCGCGTCTCGGGCGCGCTTGCCGGCAATGCGCCGCGTCCTTCTGGATTTGCTTTTGATTTCAAGGGCAGTAAGTCCGGATCCGTCCGCATGAGCTTCGGTAACGGCGCGGTGCAGACGCTGGAACACACCCCGGCCGCCGCAGAGCCGCCGGGAACCGTCCCGCTTCAGCCCGCGCACATGCGCGGCGTTCTCGACCCGCTGAGCGCGGTGCTGGCCCTGAGCCGCCCGCGCGGCGACAAGCC
>CAZKZT010000075.1:0-12939 GCA_964557265.1 uncultured Hyphomicrobium sp. | reverse complement strand
ATACACTGTGGCGGGGTGGGCCTCGATCAACGAGGCCACGGAAGGCCCGCCGATTTGGGACCTGGTTGCGAACCACCTGCGCAAGCGTCAGGTGATCGTCGATATTCCCGGCGCCCCGGTCAAGGTCGTCCGTAGCGGACGCTGACGCGCGGCCCGCGTCCGCCATCACGACAAATTCAAAAGCTGTTTGCGGGAAAAAGCCGCGTGGCGGTGTAAGGGCTGCCTGTGTATCAGCAGGGTTGACTTGGGATTGTCGATCGTCTGCTGTCGGCGCCGTGCCGCGGTGAACCGCGCCCCATTCGGAGTACGCCATGCTGGCGGACGTCTACATCTACTTCGGAGTCGCGCTGGCGGGGATGCTGAGCTTCCTGTCACCCTGCGTGCTGCCGCTGGTTCCGCCCTATCTCGGCTACATCGGAGGGATGTCGGTCGAGCAGATGACGAGCGAGGACGGCATCGACCGGCGCGCGTGGCGGCGCGTCGTGCTCGCTTCGCTGTGCTTCGTGCTCGGCTTTACGACGGTGTTCGTGGCGCTCGGCGCAGGTGCGTCGCTCGCGGGGCAGTTCATCCAGACCTACAAGTACGAGCTGTCGATGGCCGCCGGCGTGGTGATCATCCTGTTCGGCCTCCACTTCCTCGGCGTGTTGCGCGTGCCGTGGCTCTATGCCGAGAAGCGCTATCATACGGACATGCAGGGCGCGAGTTTCCTCGGCGCCTACATCATCGGTCTCGCGTTCGCGTTCGGCTGGACGCCTTGTATCGGGCCGGTGCTGGCTGCCGTGCTGACCCTCGCCGCGAGCGAAGGCAGCCTCGGCGTCGGCGTCCGGATGCTCGCGGTCTATTCGCTCGGCCTCGGCGTTCCGTTCGTGCTCGCTGCCGTGGCGATCCGCCCGTTCATGCGCTTCATGCAGCGCTTCCGCCGTCATCTCGGCATGGTCGAGAAGGTGATGGGGGCGTTCCTCGTCATCACCGGCATCATGTTCCTGACCGGTTCGATCACCTGGATCGGTTTGTGGCTGCTCGAGAACGTGCCGCTCCTCTCCGAGATCGAAGGCTGGGCAACGCCCAAGAGCCTCCAGAACGACATCATCAGGAAGGGCCAGTAAATGGTGCCGATCGCTGTCACGATTGCGGGCTCCGACAGTTCGGGCGGCGCGGGCATCCAGGCGGATCTCAAGACGTTCACCGCGCTCGGAGTCTATGGCGCCAGCGTGCTCACGGCGCTGACCGCGCAGAATACCAAGGGCGTGCAGGGCGTGATGCCCGTCGATCCGCCATTCGTCGCGGAACAGATCCGCTCGGTGCTGACCGACCTCCACGTTGGTGCCGCGAAGACGGGGATGCTGGCGACCGCCGCCGTGATCCGCGCGGTCGTGTCGACGCTGAAAGAGTTTCCGGCCATCCCGCTCGTCGTCGATCCCGTCATGATTGCGACCAGCGGCGACGTGCTGCTCCAGGCGGATGCGATCGATGCGGTGCGCCACGAACTGCTGCCGATCGCGCGCGTCATCACTCCCAACCTGCCGGAAGCGGCACGCCTGCTCGATACGTCGGTTGCCGAGACGGACGAGGCGGTCGAGGCGCAGGGCCGCGAGATCATCCGCCGCTTCGATTGTCGTGCGGTGCTGATGAAAGGCGGGCACGGCACCAGCGCCGATGCGGTCGACATCTTGATCGATGGTTCCGGTGCGCCGCTGCGCCTTTCCGCGCCGCGCATCGACACGCGGCATACCCATGGAACGGGCTGCACACTTTCCGCCGCGATCGCAGCACTCCTCGCCACCGGTGCCGATCTCGCAGAGGCCGTCGAGCGGGCCAAGGCGTACATCCAGGCTGCCATCACGCACGGTGCCATCAATCCGATCGGGCACGGCAACGGTCCCGTCGATCATCTGTACGACATCCGCCGCCGCCCGCGACCGGTTTAGCTTCCGCGGAGCCGCTTCGCGAGAAACAGCGTACCCGCGACTGGTGTGTCGTAGTAGGGCGCGATCGGCGCGAAGCCGAGGATGCGATAAAGCCCGATCGCCTCATCCATGCTCGGCAGCGTATCGAGGCGGATCTCGCGATAGCCGATGCGTTCCGCGGCATCGACAATCGCGACAGCGAGCGCACGGCCAAGCCCCAAGCCCCGCGCACGCGGTGCCACATAAAGGCGCTTCATCTCGCAGCAGCCCGGCGGATCCAGAGGGCGCAGCGCCACGCAGCCGAGCGGCGCGCCATCCGCCGCACGCGCAAGCAACAATTCGCCTCCCGGCGGCGCATATTTGCCGGGCAAGGTCGCGAGTTCATCGGCGAAGCCTTGGTAGGCGAGATCGACACCTAACGACGTCGCATACGACGTGAACAAGGCGAGCGCGTCGGCGAGGTCCGCGGCGGCCCGCACCGGCGCGATCGTATAAGGCGCTTGGGACATGTTCCTGCTCGATATTTTTCGCGCGCCGCCAGGCGGACAATCCGGTCCGTGACAGCCGCATCTGCGATCTATATAGCAGGGCCGCGGCCGGCAATCCCCCCGGCCGATGGAGCCCGGCAGGTATCCCATGAGCATGAGCATCCTTGCGGCTTTCGTCGCCGCCTGCGTCCTCCTGGCAGTGACCCCGGGGCCGAACATGAGCCTCATCATCGCCAATACCACCGCACATGGGCTCAAGGGCGGCTTGTGGACGCTCGCGGGGTCCGGAACCGGCCTTGCGATCCTTTCAGCGATCGCAGCGCTCGGCATGACATCGGTGATGGTGTTCATGTCGGAATGGTTCGACGTGATCCGCTGGCTCGGCGCGGCCTATCTCGTCTATCTCGGTGCGCGCCAGCTCTACGCCGCGATCTGCAGATCCGATACCCCGTTGATGCAACTGCCGAGCGGCGGCGCGCTCTATGTCAACGGCCTCTTCGTCAGTCTCTCGAATCCGAAGGTGCTGCTGTTCCTCGGCGCCTTCCTGCCGCAGTTCGTCAACCCCGGGCATCCGCCGGGCGCGCAGCTCGCGGTGCTGGCGGCAGCTTTCACCGCAACGCTTATCATCGTCGACCTCGGGTATACGATGCTGGTCGCGCGGGCGCGGCGCAGCTTCTCGGCGCGTCGTGCGCGGATCCTCGACGGTGCAGCCGGCGCGATGCTCGTCGCCGGTGGCGCGGTGCTGGCGACAATGCGCCGCCCGTGATGTAAGACCTCAAGAGCGCCGCTCTCCCAGGCGTCCAAGGACCACGCACAATGACCCGTATCGGCTTCTATTCCGGCTCCTTCGATCCCGTCACGCTCGGGCATGTCGACGTCATGCGCCGCGCACTCGCGCTCGTCGACAAGCTGGTGATCGGCATCGGCGTACATCCGGGCAAGACGCCGCTGTTCACAGTCGCGGAACGCACCGCGATGCTCAAGTCCGAGACCAAGGCGGCGGCGAAGGAGCTTCGCGCCACGATCGAGGTCGTGACCTTCGACGGTCTTGTCGTCGATGCGGCGCGGCAAGCGGGGGCGCGGGCCATTTTCCGCGGCCTGCGTGATGCGACCGATTTCGACTACGAGATGCAAATGGCGGGCATGAACGGCGCCATGGCCGACGACATCGACACCGTTTTCCTCCCCGCCAGCCCCGAGGTGCGCCACATCACGGCCACGCTCGTGCGCCAGATCGCCCTGATGGGTGGCGACGTGAAGCATTTCGTCTCGCGCGACGTCGCCAAGGCATTGAAGGCCAAGGCTTCGGCGAAATAGCGCAGATCCAGCGACGCCGCGTCAGCGGTCCCCACCAACGATATCGAGGAGAACCTTTCCGTGAGAACGCTATTTGCGAGTTTCATCCTCGCGCTGGTTGCCGTTGTCAGCCCCGCCGCTGCACAGCCGAAGACCGATCCCGCCAACACGCTGGTGATCGAGCTCAAGGACGGCCCGGTCGTGATCCGTCTCCGCCCCGATCTGGCGCCTAAGCACGTCGAGCGGGTGAAGACCCTGGCGCGGCAGGGTTTCTACAACAATATCAAGTTCCACCGCGTGATCGCGGGCTTCATGGCGCAGACCGGCGATCCGACCGGCACCGGCATGGGCGGCTCGAAGCTCGGCAACCTGCCGGCGGAGTTCAGCAAGGAAATCTACAAGCGCGGCAGCGTCGGCGCCGCGCGCACCAGTGATCCCAATACCGCCAACAGCCAGTTCTTCATCTGCTTTGGCAGCAGCTGCCAGCAGCTGACGGGCCAGTACACGCTGTGGGGCGAAGTGGTCGACGGCATGGAGAACGTCGACAAGATCGCCAAAGGCGAGCCGCCGGCAAAGCCCGACGTGATGCAGAAGGTCTACATCCTCGGCGACGTGAAGCGCTGATTTCGCGCCGCCAGTTCAACCAACAACGCACAAAGGAACGACCCATGGCCGACATCAAAGATTCCGAAAACGCCCTCATCCTCGAAACCACGCAGGGCACAGTGGTCATCGAACTGCGCCCGGACCTGGCGCCGAAGCATGTCGAGCGCCTCAAGACGCTGGCGCGTGAAGGCTTCTACGACGGCATCGTGTTCCATCGCGTGATCGACGGGTTCATGGCGCAGACCGGCTGCCCGCATGGCATCGGGACGGGTGGATCGAGCTACCCCAACCTGCCGGCCGAGTTCAACGCCGAGCCGCACATCCGCGGCATCTGCTCGATGGCGCGTTCCAGCAATCCGAACAGCGCCAACAGCCAGTTCTTCATCGTTTTTGACGACGCAACCTTCCTCGACAAGCAGTACACCGTCTGGGGCAAGGTCATCGAGGGCATGGAGAACGTCGACAAGATCAAGCGCGGCGAGCCGGTTCAGAACCCGGACAAGATCAAGTCGATGAAGGTTGCGGCCGACGTGAAGTGAGCGGACGGCTGGCATGAGCGGCGCAAGCGATTTCTTCGATGGTTTCACGCTGTCGCACATCCAGGTCCGGGATGGCGCCCTGCGGGTGCGCCACGGCGGCAGCGGTCCTCCGCTGCTGCTGATCCACGGCAATCCGCAGACGCACGCGATGTGGCACAAGGTGGCGCCGGTACTCGCCCGGCGCTACACGGTCGTGTGCCCGGATATTCGCGGCTTTGGCGGCTCGATGAAACCGCCGGCGACGGCGGACCATGCGCCTTATGCCAAGCGCGAGATGGCGCGCGACCTCGTCGAGCTGATGGCGCACTTCGGATTTTCGCAGTTTCAGGTCGTTGCTCACGATCGCGGGGCGCGCGTTGCCCATCGCATGGCGCTCGACCATCCGGCCGCTGTCACCAGGCTGGCGCTCCTCGACATCGTGCCGACGATCGAGCACTTCGAGCGCGCCGATATGAAGTTCGGTCTCGGCTACTACCACTGGTTCTGGTTCGCCCAGCCGCATCCCTTTCCCGAGACGCTGATCAACGCCGCGCCGGACGAGTGGTTCTTCGGGCATACCTCGCGCGAGCCCAAGAACCGGGACTTCTTCGATCCCAATGCCCTCGCTGATTATCTCGCCCACGTCCGCGACCCCGAGATGATCCGCGGCATGTGCGAGGATTATCGCGCGGCGGCGTCGATCGATCTCGTGCACGACCGCGCGAGCCGCGAAGGGGGCCAGAAGATCGCCTGTCCGCTGCTGGTGCTCTGGGGCGCCAAAGGCAAGATCGGCGCCTGGTACGACGCCCTGGCGATCTGGCGGCAGTACGCCGCAGCCGAAGTCACCGGCCATGCCGTGCCAAGCGGCCACTATCTGGCCGAAGAGGCCCCCGACGCAGTTCTCGCCGCGCTCGACGTTTTCCTGGATCGAACGGATTGAACGGCTTAGCCTGCCAACCGGCGAAGACGTCATCAATTCGCCGCACGACCGCCGTTGGATTGCCCGGTCGACTCGTCATTGTTGGTTAATGGGGTTGAGTTAACCTCTTGCGCCGCGGTTCCGAGGTCGGTTCGACTGCCGGAATGAGATTGAAGGTGCGCACCCGGGGGATCGGCGACGCCGCGACAGCGGTTCCATCGCCGGAGGAAGGGCCGCACATTCGGGGGAATGCCTTTTGCGGGCCACGCTGGGACGCATCCTGACGGGACTGACCGTGTGCGCGGCTGTTGCAGCAGCCGGAATCGGCGCTGTGGTGGCGGATCGCCAGGGCGCACGCACGATCTCGCTCTACAACATCCACACCAAGGAAACCGTCAGCGTCGTCTACAAGCGCAACGGCGAGTACGACGCGGCCGCGCTGAAGAAGGTCAACTGGGTCCTGCGTGACTGGCGCAAGGACGAGTCGACCCGGATGGATCCCGAGTTGGTCGATCTCCTCTGGGAGATGCACGCGGAACTCGGCTCCAAGCAGCCGATCCATATCATTTCCGGTTTCCGCTCGCGCGGCACCAACGCGATGCTGAAGAAAACGCGCGGCGGGCAGGCGGATAACAGCCAGCACATCAACGGCAAGGCGGCCGACGTCCATTTCCCGGACGTGCCGGTGCAGCGTCTGCGCTATTCCGCGCTGGTCCGCGAGCGCGGCGGTGTCGGTTACTACCCGACCTCCGCGATCCCGTTCGTGCATGTCGATACCGCGCGGGTTCGCGCCTGGCCGCGCCTGCCGCGCCAGGAACTCGCGCTGCTGTTCCCATCCGGACGCACCCAGCACGCACCGGCTGACGGTGGTCCGCTGACATCGGAAGACGGGCGTGCCGCTCGTGCCCGCCTTGCCAGTGCCGGCGGCGAAATGGCCGCGTTCCTCGATATCCGCCGCGGCGGTTCGCCTACTCGCTTCGCCGTCGCGGCCGCAACGCCGCCACCGAAGCCGCAGCCGGTCGTCGCTGCCCGCCCTCCCGCGCAGTCGGCGTGGCAGGCGGCCATCTCGCCGCAGCCCGCACTCCCGCCATTGCCGCCTGCACTCTTTGAGGCGCCACGCGTCGTCGCGAGCGGCCCAGCGCCCGCTCCCGCGGCACCCTCAAAAGACCGGCTCAAGCTGAGCGAATTGGCGACGCTCGCGAGCCTTGCCCCTGAACCGCGCCTTCGCTCGGCGCCCGCACCCGCCGTCCGTCCCCAGCGCGCGCAGCCGCTGGCCAGCCTGACCGGACGAGCCGCGCCCGTCGGTGCCGAAGCCGTCGACGGTGGCGCCCGCGCCGCCGGCCATCAGGTGGCCGCGATCGATGCGGCAGGGTGGGCGAGCCCCAGTCAGGAGTCGTTGTCGACCGGTACACCGACCGGCCGCTTCGGCTGGGGCGAGACAGGGCATGAGCTGCGCTGGGTGCCTTCAGCGGAGTTCGACGAAGAACATCCCGATGAATTGAGCTACCGGCCGTTCGCGATCGCGCCGCTGTTCACCGACCACGCCGACGAGCCGCTGCTGGCGACCCTCGTTGCCCATGACGTGGCGCGCACGCTGGAAATGATCGACCAGCCGGTTTCGCGCTTGCCGCTGCACTTCCGCCCATCGGCGCAGGTCGCGGCAAAGATGTGGTCGCAGCAATTCACCGGCAGTGCCGTCGGCCTCGACCGGCTGATGCCCTTGACGGTCAGCGCCACGGGTGGGATGCAACCGCGCCCCGTGCAGACCACGTCGCGCTGAAGCCGCTCGCCGGCCGCGCGTTTTATGAGCGCCGCGACCGGAAATTCTCTACACGCGCGATGTTCTCGGTTATAGTTTCCTCAGTTCAGTGAGGGAGGCCGGCTTTCCGCCAGATGCGGAAGGCGCTCTGGCCCTGAGGCCGCATCGTTACGGGAGACTTGGCATGGGTACGACCGCGTTGGTGATCCTCGGCATCGTGGCAGCGATCGTGTTGCTCGCGATCGCGACCTACAATGGCCTCGTCGGCTTGCGTCAGCGCGTCCGCCAAGCCTTCGCCGACATCGATGTGCAACTCAAGCAACGCCACGATCTGGTGCCGAACCTCGTCGAGACGGTGAAGGGTTACGCGACGCACGAGAAGGAGACGCTGGAGAACGTCATCAAGGCGCGCAACGCCGCCGTATCGGCCAGCGGACCAGCGGCACAGGCCCAGGCCGAGGGGATGCTGTCGGGGATGCTCCGCCAGTTGTTCGCGCTCGCCGAAGCCTATCCCGACCTCAAGGCGAACGCCAACTTCCAGCAGTTGCAGACCGAGCTCGGCGACATCGAGAACAAGCTCGCCGCCTCGCGCCGCTTCTTCAACAATGCCGCGGCCGAGTACAACACCAAGCGCGAGAACTTCCCGGCTGTGCTGTTTGCCAACATGCTCGGCTTCGCGCGCGAGGACTTCTTCAATCTGGATGAAGCGGAGCGCGCCGCGACCAAAACCGCGCCCAAGGTTCAGTTCTGACGCTTCGGGCATTCGGGTAGGAGCGCGCGATGGGCGCCTATGGCCTCTATTCGCACATTCGCGCCAACCGCATCCGCACGGCGATCCTCCTCGCAGGCTTCGTCGTGCTGTTGCACGCGTTGCAGTTCTCGGTGCTGCTGATCATCAGCGCCTTCACGACCTATGGCGATCTGGAAGACATCGTCCGCGCGGCCGCGGGACAGTTCTGGTCGACGTGGCCACTGGCGATGCTGATTGCGCTCGCCTGGTTCACGATCGCGTTCTTCTTTTACCGCGCCATGATCCGCTCGGCGACCGGTGCACGCGGTGTCACCCGCAAGGAGGCGCCCGAGCTCTACAACATGCTCGAGAACCTGTGCATCTCGCGCGGCATCACCATGCCGAGACTCGAGATCATCGAAACGCCGGCGCTCAACGCCTATGCAGCCGGACTGCGCGACGGCGACTACACGATCGCCGTGACGCGCGGCCTGCTCGAGAAGCTGGAGCCCGCTGAAGTCGAGGCCGTGCTGGCGCACGAACTGACGCACATCCGCAATCGCGATACCCAGCTCATGGTCGTGGCGGTGATCTTCGCGGGCATCTTCGGCTTCATCGGCGACATGTTCATCCGGCGCTGGGACTTCCCCTACGGCTGGTCGCCACGCGGCAAGCACGCGCCGAATGAAAACCCCTGGCCCGGCGCGGCGAACAGCGATGACGATGACCGCTTCAGAGGGCGCGGTGGCAGTGACGGCAGCGGGCGCGGGGGAGGAAGCGGCGGTGGCGGCGCGGCCATCATCGCAGTGCTGATCGCGGTGGCGATCATTCTGATCTCGTGGGGTATCTCGACGCTGATCCGGTTCGCGCTGTCGCGCTCCCGCGAGTATCTCGCCGACGCGGGATCGGTCGAACTGACCAAGAATCCCGATGCGATGATCGCGGCGCTGCGCAAGATCGAGCGCAATGCCTCCTTCGAGGTCCCCTCGCGCATGGAAGCGTTCTTCATCGAGAACCCGCTGCAGAGCCGCATCAGCGGCCTGCTCGCGACCCATCCATCGATCGATGCGCGGGTCGATGCGCTCACCCGCTACGCGGCCGGCCGCGATCTCGTCGCGGGACCCTGACCCCTCGGATCGTGCGGTGACACAACGGCGCCGGTGATGCACTAATCCTGCAAAAGCAGCAGGGGAGCGCGCCTATGTCTCGCATCACATCCGTCGAGCCCATCGTTCTCAAGATCCCATTCTCCGACGGCAGCTCGGGTGTCGGCCTGATGCCGACCAAGTGGACGAGCCTCGAGATCGTGCTGGTCAAGGTTTCGACCGACGACGGGTTGGTCGGCTGGGGCGAGGCGTTCGGCTACTTCTGTGCCAATGCGGTCGCAGCCGTGGTCCGAGACATGGTGGCGCCCGTCGTCGTGGGGCAGGACTCGCGTGATCCCGCAGCGCTCAATCTGGCGCTCCAGCATCGTCTGCACCTGCACGGGCGTTATGGGATCACGATCTTTGCGATTTCAGGGCTCGACATCGCCCTGTGGGACATCGCGGGGAAGCGCGCGGGCGTTTCGGTGGCGCGCCTCCTCGGCGGCCGCAAGCGGGAGAGCGTGCCCGCCTACGCGAGCCTGATGCGCTACGGCGATGCCGGGCTGGTGGAGAAATTCGCGTCCAAGGCGGCGGGTGAAGGCTACACCGACATCAAGCTGCACGAGATCACGCGCGAGACGATCGGCGCCGGACGAAAGGGTGCGGGTCCGGGCATCCGCCTCACGACCGACATCAACTGCAACTGGACCATCGCCGAGACCGAGGCGATCATGCCGTTCCTCAAGGAGATCGACCTGTTCTGGCTGGAGGAGCCGATCTTTCCGCCGGAGGACTGGGCCGCACTCAAGGCACTCGGGCGCTTCGGCATCCCGATCTCGGCGGGCGAGAACGCGTGCACCGCCGTCGAGTTCTCCCGGTTGTCCGAGGCGGTAACGTATCCCCAGCCGAGCGTGACGAAGGTCGGCGGCATCACCGAGTTCGTCAAAGTCTGCGACATCGCCGCAGCAGCCGGCCGACAGGTGATGCCGCATTCGCCGTACTTCGGGCCGGGCTACTGGGCGACGCTGCAGCTTGCCGCCGCGCGCGCCGAGGTCGGGCTCTTCGAGTATCTCTACATTGCGGAAGAAGCGGTCATCGATGCTTCGATGCCGCGTCCGAACGCGGGCTTCCTCGCGATTCCGGATCAGCCGGGAATCGGTTGCACGCCGGACGAGGCCATCATCGCACGCTATCGAGCCGCGTGAGCACAAGCTTCTGCGCGTCCTCGTAACCGGTCGCGGCGCTTCAAAAGTTCCCTTTCGAGCAAAAAAGATCGGGGTTGGCCTCAATTGAGAAAAGCGTGGCCAATCGGTTTTCTCTGCCGTGTCATAGTAACTCATTGAGATCATGATGCTTTGAGGCTCGCGTGACAAAAGCGCTACGCCAACAGCGCCAAGAGATTGTGTTCGCTGAGAAACTCCTAGTACGAAAAATGACAAATTCCTGTCGGAAGATCATCGTGCTGAGCAGGGTCGGGGGGCCGCACGCACAGCGACGGGGGAATGCATGTCCGAGCGGATTACCTCGGTGGCCAAGCAACGGCTGCCGTACGGGGGATTTGCGGTTGAACTGACAGCGTGTTTGTTGAGTGTCGACGGCGACGAGCCGGTTGTTCTTCTTGATGAGAGTAGCCCACTCAAGGCGCGCTTTCCGAGCGTGGCCTTCGATCCTGACGCGCACGAGTGCCTCAATAGTGGCGTCCGTGCGTGGCTGATGGAGAGCACGGGTCTCGATGTGGGGAGGCTCGAGCAGGTCCATACTGCGCAGCGCAGTGACCCGGCCGACGGTTATGGCGAACCGGGATCGGCCCTATCGATTGGATTTCTGGGGCTTGTTCCGCCTCAGCAGCGTTCCGCGGTCAGCCATGGCGTCTGGCGGAACTGCCTCGACTTCATGCCTTGGGAAGATCGGCGCCGTCGCGGCGGCCTGACGGGCCACGAGCGTGCCGGGCAGGTTCTCCTCGATCGGCTGACGTCATCGACGCTTGCCGGGGAGCAGGCCATCGAGCGGCGGTCGCGGCGCCTGCGCGCGGCGTTCGGGCTCGATGGTGCCCCTTGGGACGAGACGGCGACGCTCGACCGCTGCACGCTTGTCCACAGCCTGCAACCCTCGGGTTTGCCCATGATGGGCGAGGCGGGACCGTCCGGAGGCATGGACCTCCACGGCCTGGGCTCGATGGCGATGGTCGCCGATCATCTCCAGATCCTGGCTGCGGCCATAGGGCGGCTGAGGGCGCGTCTGAGGGTGCGGCCGATTGCGGTCGACCTGGTGCCGCCCGTGTTCACGCTGCTCGATCTGCAGCGTTCGGCGGAGGCGATCCTCGGCCCGAGCCTGCACAAGCAGAACTTCCGGCGCTACGTCGAAGGCGCCGGCGTCATCGAGGCCACCGGAACCATGCGTCAGCAGACCGGCGGGCGGCCTGCGCAACTGTTCAGGTTTCGCCGTGAAGGCATGGCCGAACGCCGCCTCAGCCTGCGCCGCCACGCGCCGGCGGGAGGAACGCTCCAGCGCGCTTGATTTCCAGGCGCCTGGATGTCACCAGTTGGGCGGGCTCGTCGTGCGTCCCGCCTGAACCGGTAGTGCAACCGGCCCGATCGCCGACATGATTGCCCGCTACTCCGTTCAGATCCTGGGAGCGGGTGATCGTGAGGTGATATGGAAGTCGTGAAGTGGATTGTCGTTTGGGGCGCAGTCGCGATTGTGTCGGCGGTGATTGCCGGCATCGTGGCTGGATACAAGCGGCGGGACATTTCGTCATGGGCCGCGTGGACGTTCCTGTTCCCGCCGCTGTTGATCGTGGTCTTTCTACTCTCCACCAATCAGGGTCCGCGGCCGCGCCGGCCGTCCTTCGACGAGGACGACATGACCGCGCATTGAGCGCGGTCACGCCGCCGTTCCCGTTCAGTCCTTCTCGCGTGCGACAGCACCCGTCGAGATCGCCGCCTGCGCCGCGGCGAGCCGCGCCACCGGCACGCGAAACGGGGAGCAGGACACATAGTCGAGCCCCGTCGCGTGGCAGAATGCGACGGAACGCGGATCGCCGCCGTGCTCGCCGCAGATGCCAATTTTCAGATCGCTCTTCGCCTTGCGGCCGCGCTCGGTTCCGATCGCGACCAGTTCGCCAACACCGTCCTGATCGATCGAGACGAACGGATCGACCTCGAAGATTTCCTTGTCGAGATAGCTCGACAGGATCGGCGCCGCATCATCGCGCGAGAGACCGAGGCAGGTCTGCGTCAGATCATTGGTGCCGAACGAAAAGAACTCCGCGCCATCGTCCCCGCTCGCGATCTCCGCCGCCTTGAGGGCGGCGCGCGGCAGCTCGATCATGGTGCCGATCAGATAGCTGAGCTTGGCGCCGGCTTCTTTTTCGACCGTCTTCGCCGTCTCACGGATGACGCGCGCGAGAAGATCGTATTCCGTCCGGTACGCCACGAGCGGGATCATCACCTCGGGCGTCACCGTCTTGTCGGTCTTCCTGGATGCGGCGATCGCCGCCTCGAAGATGGCGCGCGCCTGCATCTCGGTGATCTCGGGATAGCGGATCGCGAGGCGGCAGCCGCGGAAGCCGAGCATCGGGTTGAATTCATGCAGCTCGGTGATGCGTGCCTTGAGCTTCTCCGGCGTGATG
>CAZKZT010000074.1:0-12980 GCA_964557265.1 uncultured Hyphomicrobium sp. | reverse complement strand
GAACCTGCTGGCCAACGGCTCGTCAGGCATTGCGGTCGGCATGGCGACCAACATTCCGCCGCACAACGTCGATGAGCTGTGCGCAGCGTTGCTGCACCTGATCAAGCATCCGAATGCGACCGTCGAGAAGCTGGTCGACTTCATTCCTGGACCCGATTTTCCGACCGGCGGTATCCTTGTCGAGCCGCGCGAGAGCATCATCGAGACTTACCGCGTGGGACGCGGCGGGTTCCGTCTGCGCGCGCGCTGGGAAAAGGAGGAGCTTCCCCGCGGCGGCTGGCAGATCGTCGTCACCGAGATCCCGTATCAGGTCAGGAAATCGCCGCTGGTCGAGAAGATCGCGGAGCTGCTGCAGGCCAAGAAGCTGCCGCTGCTCGGCGATGTGCGCGACGAGAGCGCCGAGAATGTGCGGCTGGTGCTGGAGCCGAAGAGCCGTACTGTCGATCCGCTCGTGCTGATGGAGAGCCTGTTCCGCGTCACGGAGCTGGAGATCCGCTTCGGCCTCAACATGAACGTGCTGACGGCGGGGCAGGTTCCGGCCGTGCTGTCGCTGCGCGATGTGCTCAAGCACTGGCTGGAGCATCGCCAGGAGGTTCTCGTCCGGCGTTCCGAGCACCGGCTCGGCAAGATCCGCCACCGTCTCGAAGTGCTCGACGGCTACCTGATCGCCTATCTCAATATCGATGAGGTGATCCGCATCGTCCGCTTCGAGGATGAGCCGAAGGCGAAGCTGATCTCGACCTTCAAGCTCTCCGAGGTCCAGGCCGAAGCGATCCTGAACCTGCGCTTGCGGTCGTTGTCGAAGCTCGAAGAAATGGAAATCCGCGCCGAGCACGACAAGCTCAGCGGCGAGATGCGCGATCTCGAAGCGCTGCTCAAGTCGGAAGACCTGCAGTGGGATCGGATCAGCGCCGAGATCAAGGCGACGCGCGAGGCCTACTCGAAGAAGACCGAGCTTGGCCGCCGTCGCACCGTGCTTGCCGATGCGCCCGAGATCGACGTCGATATCGATCAGGCGCTGATCGAGAAGGAGCCGATCACCATCGTGCTCTCCGAGAAGGGATGGATCCGCGCCCTCAAGGGCCATCCGGACGATCTCTCGAAGCTCGATTTCAAGAACGGCGACAGCTTGAAGCGCGTCGTGCGCGCGTCGACCACGGACAAGCTGCTGGTGTACGCAACCAACGGCAAGTTCTTCACGCTCGAAGCCAGCCAGCTGCCGGGCGGGCGCGGTCATGGCGAGCCGGTGCGCCTGATGGTCGATCTGGAAGAGAGCCACGAGATCGCGGAACTGTTCGTGCACGAGGCGGGCCGCAAATTGATCGTGGCGGCGACCTCCGGCCACGGTTTCATCGTGTCGGAGGATGAGGTGATCGCCTCGACCCGCAAGGGCAAGCAGATCCTTAACGTCGACGCCGCGGCGGAAGCGCGAATCTGCGTGCCGGTGCCGCCGGGGGCCGACCGCGTCGCGACGATCGGTGAGAACCGGCGGATGCTCGTCTTCAAGATGGAAGAGATGAACGAGATGACGCGAGGCAAAGGCATCATCTTGCAACGCTTCAAAGATGGCGGGCTGTCGGACGTGCGCGCGTTCGTGGCCTCGGAAGGGCTCACCTGGGTCGACGCCGCCGGACGCAATTTCACGCTGACCAAGGCGGAAATGAGGGAATGGCTCGGTCAGCGCTCGCAGGCGGGCAAAACCGTGCCCAAGGGCTTCCCGCGCTCGAACCGCTTCGGTCCCGCTTTCGGCGCGTGAATACGCGGCTCCGGCCGATGAGAGCTTGACGCATGATGGTCGCTACCGCCAAGAAGGTGCGGCGGCGATCACTTATGCTCAGGGATTTTCCAACCGATGACGGCCGGGGCACGTCAGCTTCTGCTTGAACTGTACGGTGCGGCCGTTGCGGCGGCTCATCCGTCGATGTGTCTCGCGCCGCATCTGCCGCCTGCGCCCGCGACGGGGCGGCTGATCATCCTTTGTGCCGGCAAGGCCGCAATCGCGATGGCGTCGGTCGCAGAGGCGCATTATCGCGCAGCCGGCATCGGTGACCGGTTGAGCGGTGTCGCCACCGCGCCGCACGGCTATGCAGGCGCCTTCAAAGGCTCCAAGCCCGAAAGGCTCGAAATCCTCGAAGGCCGTCATCCGACGCCGGATGACTCGTCGTTGGCGGCGGCCGAGCGCGCACTCGCACTCGCGCGGTCCGCGGGGCCCGACGATACGGTGCTGGTGCTGTTGTCCGGCGGCGCTTCAGCGCTTTGGGCGGCGCCGGCGGCGGGGCTCACGCTCGAAGAGAAGACGGCGTTAACGCGCGGGTTGCTGAAGTCGGGCGCGGACATCCACGAGATGAACGCGGTGCGTCGTCACCTGTCGCGGATCAAAGGCGGTCGGCTGAGAGCTGCGGCCGCCAACGCCGGAACCTTCATAACGCTCGCGATCTCGGACGTACCGGGTGATGACCCCGAGACGATCGGCTCCGGACCGACGGTCGCCGATCCCACGACATTGGCGGACGCTGCCGGGGTGATTGCGCGGCGGTCGCCACGGATGGCGGAGCTCGGTTTGCCGGTGCCGGAGGGTGTGTCGCGCGCGCTTGCGGATGCGGCCAACGAGACGCCGAAGCCAGGTGCGGTGCTCTTCGCGCGCGACCGCTACGAGATCATCGCGACGCCTGTCGCCGCCCTCGGCGCAGCGGCCGACATTGCCCGCGCCTGTGGCTACGAGGTCGAGGATCTCGGCGATCAGGTGACCGGCGAGGCGCGGGATGTTGCGGCGGCGCATGCGGGTCTCGCGCGGCGGGCGCGGGCGGCGGGGAGGCGCGTCGCCATCATCAGCGGCGGCGAACTCGAAGTGACGGTGCGCAACCGCGCCGGGCGCGGCGGTCGCAGCCAGGAATACGCGCTGGCGCTGGCGTGTGCGCTCGATGGGCTGTCTGGTGTCGCGGCGCTGGCAGCCGATACCGATGGGATCGACGGTGGCGACGGGCATATCACCGACCCGGCTGGTGCCTCGGTCGGTCCCGACACGCTGTCGCGGGTTGCGGCGCGCCATCTGGACGCCCAGAAGGCGCTCGATAACAACGACGCTACGACCCTGTTCGAGGCGCTGGGAGACCTGATCCACACCGGCCCCACGCATACCAACGTCAATGATTTTCGAGTGATCCTCGTTGAGCCGGCCTGAACCTGAATGATTGGAAACCAGCCACGCACTGACCGCCCTCGGTTGACCGGGGACGCGCTGCCGACGACGATGGCGCCTCGACGCGGCACCGTTTTCGCGGGCGGCGTTGCAGCAATGTTGCTCGTGATGGGGACGGGGCAGGCGCTCGCCGATCTCAAGCTTTGCAATGCAACGTCGAGCCGGATCGGTGTGGCGATCGGCTACGAGGATCCAAAAGGGTGGTCGACCGAGGGATGGTGGAACATAGCGTCACAGACTTGTGAGACGCTATTGAAGGGCCGGCTCGGCAGCCGCTTCTACTACGTCCACGCCGTCGATTATGACCGCGGCGGGGAGTGGGGCGGCACCAACATGATGTGTACCGCCGACAAGGCCTTCACGATTCGCGGCGTTGAAGAGTGTCCGCGGCGCGGTTTCAAGCAGACGGGCTTCTTCGAAGTCGATACCAAGGACTCGCGAGACTGGACGATCCGATTGACGGATCCCGGCGAAGGAAGCGGAAAAGGACGATGAGGCGCAACCGAAGAGTGAAGATTCTCGCGACGCTGGGGCCCGCGTCGTCCAGTCCGGAGGTGATCGAGAGCTATTTTCTGGCCGGTGTCGATGTCTTCCGCATCAACATGAGCCATTCGTCGTTCGACATGGTGCGCGGGCTGCACTCAGCGGTGCGCGGCGCCGAGTCGAAGTACGGTCGCCCGATCGGTATTCTCGCCGATCTGCAGGGCCCGAAGTTCCGCGTCGGCAAGCTTGCTGGCGAACGGGTGGATCTCGCGATCGGCCAAACCTACATCTTCGACCGCGAAGAGAAGGACGGCGACGATACACGCGTATTCCTGCCGCACGCGCAGATCTTCGAGGGCATCGAGGCGGGGCATAACCTGCTGCTCGATGACGGCAAGATCCGGATGCGCGTGATCGAGGCAACGCCGTCACGGATTGCGGCCGAGGTGATCGTCGGCGGACTGCTTTCAAGCCGCAAGGGCATCGCCATGCCCGACACGTTGCTGCCGATCAATCCCATCACCGACAAGGACAAGGCGGATCTCGATTTCGTCCTCAAGCTCGGGGTGGACTGGGTTGGCCTGTCGTTCGTCCAGCGCGGCGAGGATGTGGCGTTGGCGCGCCGCATGATCGGCCAGGGCGCCGGCATCATGTCCAAGATCGAGAAGCCGTCGGCGATCACCGATCTCGACGGCATCATCGCGCAATCCGACGCGGTCATGGTGGCGCGTGGCGATCTCGGCGTCGAGATGCCGGTCGAGCGTGTGCCGGGCCTCCAGAAGCAGATCACGCGCAAGGCGCGTGCCGCCGGCAAGCCGGTCGTGATCGCCACGCAGATGCTGGAGAGCATGATCAGTTCGCCAGTGCCGACGCGCGCCGAGGTGTCGGACGTGGCAACGGCCGTATTCGACGGCGCCGACGCCATTATGCTGTCGGCGGAGTCGGCGGTCGGCAAGTATCCGCTCGAAGCCATCAGTATGATGGACCGCATTGCCACGGAAGCCGAGGCCGACCCGACCTATGACGTGCTGGTCCATGCGACGAGCACGCCGCCGCAGCCGACCGCAGCCGATGCGATCGCAGCAGCAACGCACGCGGTCGCTGATACGCTCAGGCTGTCGGCCATCATCTGCTTCACCGCGACCGGCTCGACGGCACTGCGCGTCGCGCGCGAGCGGCCCGGCCTGCCGGTTATCGGATTGACGCCGGTGGTCGCGACGGCGCGCCGCCTCGCGGTCGTGTGGGGCGTGCATTGCGTGCTGACCAGCGATCCCGAGAGCCTTGCCGACATGGTCAAGAAGGCGTGCCGGATCGCCTACGAGGAAGGTTTCGTGCCTGCGGGCAACGGCGTCGTCATCACGGCCGGTGTGCCGCTCGGCTCGGCCGGCACCACCAACATGGTCCGCATCGCCTACGTCGACGAGAAGGGCGAGGCGCGGCCCGAGGCGCTGTAACGGCGCTACACGACGAGCACGCCGCGGTGGCGTGCTTCGCCTTCGGGCTCGACGTGGATCACCACTTCGGCGCCTTCGATCTCGGCTTCGAGGGCGCTCTCGATGCGGTCGCAGATGCGGTGCGCATCCGCGACGCTCATCGTTCCCGGTACGACGAGGTGGAAGTCGATGAAGATCGCGCGCCCGGCGGTGCGCGTGCGCAGGTCATGCGCCTCGATGGCGCCGCTGGCGCTTTCCGAGATGAGCAGGCGGATGCGCCGCGAGATGTCGCTGGTGACGGCTTCGTCCATGAGGCCGCTCACCGATGAGCTGATCACCCGCCAGCCTGCGAACAGGATGTTGATGGCGACCAGCGCCGCGAGCGCGGAGTCGAGAATTTTCCAGCCCGTCAGCACGACCAGAACGAGCCCGATCACGACGCCGATCGATGTCGCGACGTCGGAGAACAGGTGCCAGCCATCCGCCACGAGCGCCGGTGAGCGCCACCGCCGTCCGTAATTGACGAGCACCCATGACCACGCGGCGTTGATCACAGTCGCAACGCCGCTGATTGCGAGGCCGAGCCAGGGCTCGCTGAACGTGCGCGGGTTCTGTAGCGCGTCCCAGGCGGCGTGCAGGATCAGCAGCGCCGCAACGATGATGAGCACGCCCTCGATGACAGCCGAGAAGTATTCCGCCTTGTGATGGCCGAACTGGTGCTGGCGATCGGCGGGCTTGGCGCTGATGCGCACCGCGATCAGCGCGACAACAGCCGTGATGACGTTGACGATGCTTTCGAGCGCGTCGGAGTAGAGCGCGACGCTGTCGGTCGTCCAGTAGGCGAGATACTTGATGCCCAGAACGGCACACGCAACGACGATGCTTGCGATCGCCATCTTTCCAGTGCGGGCTTCGACCGTGGGCATGGGCTCGGACGTCTGAGAGAGAAAGCGGTTCAATCGCGTTCACATGCAACCGTGCAGGGCACGTGTCGCCGGATGTCCTTCAACACGCTGCGCGCACGAATGCAACCCGCAACGGGGGCGCATGCGCTAGATGCAAATCATTGGCGATTGCCGGACCGGAAACGTCTTACGGCAGGGTAGCAGCCGCGCGGCCTTCTACGGCCTCTCGCGCAAATGCGGCGTGCGCCTCGCTGAACGTCAGCAGGCGGCGCTGCGCCTCGTCCCAGACGGCGAGACGCGCGCACTTGAGGCTCTCCCAGAAGGTGATGCGGTTCATCTCCTGGAACTCCGGCGAATCCGCGAGGCAGTCTTGCAGCCGGTAGTTCGGAATGACGCTGTTGAGGTGATGGATGTGATGCAGACCGATGTTGCCGGTGAACCATTCGAGCGGCTTCGGCAGCGCGTAATACGATGAGCCGCGAATCGCTGCGACCTGGAAATCCCATTCGTCGCTCGCGTCCCAGTGGCCGTCGTCGAACTGATGCTGGATGAAGAACAGCCATCCGCCGATGGCGGACGCCATGACGATCATCGGCAGCGCGATCAGCAGCAGGTTCATGTAGCCGATCAGGTAGCCGAGCAGGCCGTAGAAAATCACCATCGCCAGGTCGAGGCCGAACACGCTCGTCCAGCTCTCCTTCGGATCGAGCGGATGTCCCCACGGCACGCGCTGCAGGATCGTGAAGAAGAACGGCACGCCGATCGGGAACAGGAACAACGGATTGCGGTAGATGCGATAACGCAGGCGCGCCATCGGTGAAAGTTCGCGGTACTCCGCAAGCGTCAGCGTGTTGATGTCGCCGTAGCCGCGACGGTCGAGGTTGCCCGAGGTCGCGTGATGCTTCGCATGGACGCGCCGCCAGAGGCCATACGGCGTCATGGTCAGAACGCTGATAGCGCGGCCGACGAAATCGTTGGCAGCGCGCGACGGCAGGAACGAGCCGTGGCCGCAGTCGTGCTGGATGATGAAGAAGCGAACGAGCAGGCCGGAGGCGGGGATCGCCAGCAGCAGCGTTGCCCAATAGGCATTTTCGACGGTCGCGAGCATGGCAGCCAGCAGGGCGATGAACGGCACCGTCGTCGTGACGATCTGGATCACGGCGCTCCGGGTGTCGGCGCCCTTATACTTGTTGCAGTGCGCTGCAAGACGCCGCGCCTGAGCCTTGAGTTCAGCGACTTCGTCGGTGCGCGAGCGCTCAGCCGACGTGGCGATCGACGGTGCCGGCTGCGCCGAAATATTTGAATGGTTCAAGGTAGGCGCGGCTCCGATAAGTGTTCGTCACAAATGCCGTAAATCGGGCTCTGAGGGGCCCAACAGTTTTGCTGCCGGCAGAGAGCACGATTTGGTCCTTCATGTCATGACAGCGTTGCTCCCCGCGCACTGCAAATTGTCGCGCCAGCTGTGGAAAGAGGGCAAAAAAGCAACGGAATCCGCCCGCGCCGGACGCATCGTCCCGTGCGGAAGCGAATCGCCCCCGTTCCTGTGGATGCCGCAGGTGACAGCTCGCGATCACGCCGGCCCGGGAAGTCAGGTGGTGACCATGGCGGAGCGGGGCGCGCTGCGTGCTGGGGGCGCCTCGATTGAACAGATGAACGGGCTGGCCACGTCCCGCGGCGCGGGATATGTTCTAGACACATTTTAACGGCGAGCCCGGATCCGTGTCGCGGATCGGGGACCGGCTGGTGTACTCAAATCTAGCGCCCCTCCGGTGCAGTCTGTCGCGCCGGGGAGTCACTAGTTTTTTTGTGTCGGCGTGTGATTGGAGGTCGTGGCGCCCCGTCACGGCCGGTCGCACCAACTCTCGCGGGATCTAATGGTTTCACCAGCTAACCTGATCTGTGTCGGACATGCGGCACTCGACCGGATCTACCGGATCGAAGCCTTTCCGCCTGAGCCAACCAAGATCCGCGCGCTCGAGCATATCGAGAGTGGCGGCGGGATGGCGGCGAATGCCGCGGTTTCGATTGCGCGCCTCGGTGCCAAGGTCGAGCTGTGGTCGCGGGTCGGCGACGACTCCGCTGGCGTCACGATCCGCAATGGTCTCAAGGCCGAGAAGGTCGACGTCCGCTACGTCCACGCCTTCGAGGAGGCGCGCTCGTCGACCTCGGCTGTGCTGGTCGACAGCCAGGGCGAGCGGATGATCATCACCCAGCGGGACACCTCCATCCCGGCCGGCACGAGCTGGCTTCCGATCGAGCGGATCGCCGAGGCAAATGCAGTCCTGTGCGACCTGCGCTGGCTCGAAGCGGTGCGAGTGGTCCTGACGCATGCGCGGCGCGAAGGCGTACCGACGATCCTCGATGCCGATCTCGGCGGCCGCGAGGCGCTGCCCGAGCTGTTGGCGCTGGTAGACTACGCGGTGTTCTCCGCGCCGTCGCTGCACGAGTTCGCGCGCGGCATGAGCGATGCCGAGGCGTTGCAGCAGGTGCTTCGGCACGGGCCGCGTCATGCGGGCGTGACGCTCGGCGCGGGCGGCTATCTGTGGGCCGAGCGCGATGGCCGGACAGGGCATCAACCGGCGTTCCACGTCGACGTGGTCGACACGACTGGCGCGGGCGACGCCTTTCACGGCGCCTTCGCGTTGGGTGTGGCTGAGGGCATGGATATGGAGGCCTGCGTGCGGCGTGCGGCGGCGGTTGCCGCGCTCAAATGTACGCGTCTCGGTAGCCGCGCCGGACTGCCGACCCGCAGCGAGCTCGAACTCTTCGTGGCGCTCCACGGCGGTTGAGGTTTCGGGAACGCTACGCGGTGCCGGTCGCAAAGCCTTGCAGCAAATGACCCACCAGGTAGGCCAGCGCCGCGGCGCTCGCCCCAATGCCGAGCGTTTCGAGGCCGGATCGCCACCATGGCGCCAGCGACCATTGGCTCTTGGTTGCGCCAATGAAAAAGAATGTCGCTCCGACAAGGATCGAAGCCCAGGCGAATGCGGTGTCGCCCGCGATCATGAACGGCGCCAGCGGGACCGCACCGCAGACCACAAAAGCCGCGAATGTACTGGCGCCCGAGATCAGCGGCGAGCGCTGCTGCTGCGTCACGCCGTGCTCCTCGACCAGCATCATGTCCACCCAGGTCGACGTGTTCGACGTGATCGCCTTCACGGCGTCCTCGAGCACGGTTCCATCGAGTCCTTTGCTGCGCAGGATCTCGCGGATTTCAGCGCGCTCGCCCTCGGGCGCGACGCGGATGTGGCGCCGTTCCATCTCGGCGAGCTTGGCAACCTCGTCGCGCTCCGCCCGGGTGCCGAGATAGTTGCTCGCGGCCATAGAGAAACCGTCGGCGAGCAGATTGGCCAGGCCGAGGATCATGATGACGTACGGCTGCAAGCCTGCGCCGATTACGCCGGCGATGATCGCGAAGGTGGTGACGGCCCCGTCGATCCCGCCATAGATCCAATCGCGCAGGTAGCTCGGATGATTGCCGGCGGCCAACCGGGCACGTATGGCGGCGACGTCGTGCTCGTGCTCTAATTTCATGATGTCCTGCTGCAATGCGAGTGATGCGATCTAATTTCGTATCATGGCGCGGCGCAGGATGCGGATCCAGGTTGCGGGAGGCACGACAATGGTCGCCAAGCACACGATCGCCTTCGTCAATGACGAGCCGAAGTTGCCGCTGGCGGAGGCGATCGCCTTCGCGCAGGCCAACGGCGTCACGGCGCTGGAGGTGCGCTCGATCGAAGGGCGCAATTTCCTCGATCACACCGCTGCCGAGCAGAAGGAGGCGGCGCGCCAGATCAAGGATGCTGGCCTCACCGTGGTGGGGCTCGCCTCGCCATTGCTGAAGTGGACGGCGCCCGGCCATCCGCAAGCCGAGAAGGGCGATCAGTTCGGGTTCGACATTGGCGAGCGCGCGCTCGGGGACATCGTGGCGCTCGCCGCGGACGCGGCGCACACGCTCGGCACCCGCAACGTCCGCATTTTCAGCTTTCTGACCCACGAGGGCTTCACGCTCGCGGATCTGCGGCCAGCCCTCGACGCGCTGTTGCGGGCCGCGGAACGCGAGGATCTCGTCTACCACGTCGAGAACGAGCCGGTATGCAACGTCCGCGACGAGCGAGACCTTCTGGCGATGATGGAGACCTACCGCCACCCGCGCCTGAGGGCGCTGCTCGACATCGGCAACATTTACAGCACCGGCGCCCGCCCCGAAGCGGAGCGGCTGGCGGCCGTGATGCCCTACGTCGACCATATGCACTTCAAGGACGTCGCGATGGCCCCGCGGCGGCGCATCGTGGCTCTGGGCGAGGGCGAAGTCCCTTATCCGGCGTATATTTCGGCCTGTTTCGACGCTGCCGCCGGCCGCGATCTGACCCTTTCCGTGGAAACACACGTTCACGACGGTCCGGCCGAGGCCACCGCTCGCTCGATCGCCGCGCTCAAGCGGCTTGCCGCTGCGACGACGTAAAGGGTGCAATGCGCCCCTTGGCGGTGGACGGCGGTCCGGTGCGCGGTTAATGGTGCGCCATCTCCCCGGCCATGTGCCGGGACAAAACGACGATCAGAGGCACCGCGAATGACCGATCAGGCAAAGGGCGCCGCGCTCGCCACCCGCGACATGGCGAATGCGATCCGGGCACTGGCGATGGACGCCGTCGAGGCGGCGAAATCAGGCCATCCGGGCATGCCGATGGGCATGGCGGACGTGGCGACGGTATTGTTCGCCGAGCAGCTGCGTTTCGACGCTTCGGCGCCGCGCTGGCCTGCGCGCGACCGTTTCGTGCTGTCGGCGGGCACGGCTCGATGCTGCTCTACGCGTTGCTCTACCTCAACGGCTATCCGGGCATGACGCTCGATGAGCTGAAGAATTTCCGCCAGCTCGGCGCCAAGACGGCGGGACATCCCGAGTTCGGCCACGCTGAAGGCATCGAGACGACGACAGGCCCGCTCGGCCAGGGCCTCGGCAATGCGGTCGGCATGGCGATCGCGGAGCGGATCTGGAACGCGCGGCACGGTGAGCTGTTCGACAACCACACCTATGTCATCGCTGGCGACGGCTGCCTGATGGAAGGCATCTCGCAGGAATCGATCACGCTGGCTGGCCATCTCGGTCTCGGCCGTTTGATCGTGCTGTTCGACGACAACGGTATCTCGATCGATGGCCCGACGTCGCTGTCGACCTCCGAGGACCAGATCGGCCGCTTCAAGGCCGCCGGCTGGAATACGCTCGCGATCGATGGCCACGACATGGATGCGGTGCGCAAGGCGCTCGCAACAGCGAAGGCGGATGCGAGCAAGCCGTGGCTGATCGCGTGCAAGACGACGATCGGTTACGGTGCGCCGAAGAAGGCAGGCACGTCCGGCGTGCACGGCTCGCCGCTCGGCGCGGAAGAAATCGCCGGAGCGCGTGAGAAGCTCGGTTGGAAGCACGGCCCGTTCGAAATTCCCGAGGATGTTCTGAAGGCATGGCGCACGACAGGTGCGCGGGGGCGCGCCGAGCGCGAAGCCTGGGAGCAGCGTTGGAACACGGTCGATGGCCGTGTGCGCGAGGCGTTCGAGAACCCGTCGGCGGCGCGCGCCGCCGCAGTCGACGCGACCGTGATCAACCTGCGCGATGCGGCGGCTTCCGATAACGCCGAGCGTGCGACGCGCGTGTGGTCGGAGCGCTCGCTGGAGGCGCTGGTCGCCGCTCAGCCCGCCTTGATCGGCGGTTCGGCTGACCTCACCGGATCGAACAACACCAAGGCGAAGGCGCAGAAGCCGATCACCAAGGCGGATTTCTCGGGCAGCTACCTTTACTACGGCATCCGCGAACACGGCATGGCGGCGGCGATGAACGGCATGGCGCTGTACGGCGGCCTGATCCCGTATGGCGGCACGTTCCTCGTGTTCTCGGACTACTGCCGCCCGTCGATCCGACTCGCGGCGCTGATGCGCCAGCAGGTCGTCTACGTCTTCACGCACGACTCGATCGGGCTTGGCGAGGACGGCCCGACGCATCAGCCGGTCGAGCATCTGGCGGCGCTGCGTGCGATCCCCAATCTCAATGTGTTCCGCCCGGCCGAGGGTGTCGAGACGGCGGAGGCCTGGGCGCTGGCGTTGGCTTCGACCGGAACGCCGTCGGTTCTGGCGCTGACGCGGCAGAACGTGCCGAATGTCCGCCACGAGCCGATCGCGCAGAACCATACGGCGCGTGGCGGTTATCTGCTGCACGAGGCCCCTGGCGGCAAGCGCGCGGTGACGCTCATCGCGTCGGGCTCGGAAGTCGGCGTGGCGATGAAGGCCTCGAAGCTGCTCGAAGCCAAGGGCATTGGTGCCGCGGTGGTGTCGATGCCGTGCTTCGAGCTGTTCCGCCAGCAGGACGCCGCGTATCGCGAGACGGTGCTCGGCGACGTGCCGCGGATCGGCATCGAGGCCGGTATCGAGCAGGGCTGGCGGGAGTGGCTACGGCCGTCCGATGCGTTCGTCGGTCTCTCGGATTTCGGCGCGTCGGCACCGGCATCGAAGCTCTACGCGCACTTCGGTATTACGCCGGAACGCGTCGCCGATATCGCGCAGGAACTGGCGTAACGGGAACCGCGGCCGTCGGTCGATCGTTTCGCCTGAGGCGACGGACGATCAACTAGAGTGAGGGCAGAGCCATGTCTCAAGGACCAGGGTCAGCAGTGAAGGTGTTCGCCGTGCTGCTTGCCGGTGGCGTACTCGCCTCGACCGCCGCGCCCGCGGATGCTCAGTACCGCACGCGCTACGAGGAGTGGCGGTACGAGACCAAGCGGCCGGTGCGCGGCTACGAAGGATTCCCGGCGCCGGGCGTTTACTGCTCCTACCGCCGCGAACCGAACCGCGTCTGCACCTACGACAAGCGCGGCCGTGAGCGTTGCCGGATCAAGAGCTGGACGCTCGTTCAGTCCTGCAGCTAGATGTGAACTTTCAGCCCAACCGCCGCCGATACAGCGAAATCAA
>CAZKZT010000073.1:0-13032 GCA_964557265.1 uncultured Hyphomicrobium sp. | reverse complement strand
GCGCGTGTCCTATGATCCGTCTTCGGGCGCGGCTTGGAAACCAAGCGAGGCTTGTCTATAGTGCGCAGCAAAACAAGGTCTTGCACGGACCCGGCAGGCTGCGCTTTCTGCGTGCCTGGATGTGGTGCGGTCACGGTGCTTGGCGGCACGTCCATGGTCGTCGACGGCGGGGCGCTATTGGCCGGCATCGGGGGAAATTTTCGGACGGGGCGCAAGCGGGGCTTTGGGGTGCGGGTCATCCGCTCGTTGAGTAGGTGGTTGGAGTGGGGTCGGGATGAGGTGCAATCCATTACGCTGGCTGCTTGGCCTCATACCCATTCTGCTGCTCGCCGGCGTTGCCATTCTGGCCGAACGCGAGCGGATCGAAAAGGATCTGGCCGAACGCTCACAGAAGGCGCTCGAAGCGGCCGGCTTCGGCTGGGCCCGCGCCGCGTTTGATGGGCGCGATGCGCTGATCAGCGGGCTTGCCTTCGAGGAAGCCGAGCCTGATGGCGCCAACAAGCTCGTCGCCCGGACGCATGGCGTGCGCATCGTGCACAGCGATGCCAGGCTGATCGACAAAGTCGAACGCTACGATTGGGTCGCCGTCCGCAGGGACAGCCGCATTCGCCTGGGCGGCCTCGTGCCCAACGAGAAGACCCGCCGCGAGATCATCGGCATCGCGCGTGCGATGTTTCCGAGGCACGAAATCGCCGACAAGATGACGCTCGCGCGCGGTGCCCCCTCGCTCGACACCTGGCTCGGTGGCGTCGGCTTCGGCCTCAAGCAGCTGGCGCTCCTCAAGTCGGGATCGGTCCACCTCGATATCACCGAGTTGACCGTCACGGGCGAAGCGGTCGACGCGCCCGCTTTCCGCGCGGTCAAGACGGCGCTGGCGACGGGCCTGCCACCCGGGATCAGCCTCAAGGCGGACAAGGTCGAGGCGCCGGTCGTTACGCCGTACGTGTGGGTGGCGCGTCTCACGGGCGACCAGCTCGATATCCGCGGATCGGTGCCGAGCGAAAAGGTGCGGGAGGATCTGCTGACGGCGGCGCGTCGCGCCATCCCACGCGCGAAGACAGCCGACGCGATGACGCCGGCCCGCGGCGATCCGGAGGGCTGGGAGCCGGTGGTGCGTGGTGTCCTGCGTGAGCTTGGACGGCTCGAGGAGGGCAGCGCGGAAGTTCGCGATCAGACCGTGACGGTTGCCGGGGTTGCGGTGAAGGAAGCAACCGCGGACGACGTCCGCGACAAGCTGAAGGAGCTCGTGCCGGCATCGTACCGGCTCGTCGAGCGCATCACGTTTCGCGAGCCGACGATCAAGACCGTCAGCCCTTATGTGACCGGTTTCTCACTCGATGAAAGCGGCGGTATCGGTACGCTCACCGGATATGTGCCGAGCGAGGCCGCCCGTGCCGCGCTTCTGGCGCTCGCGCAGACAAGATTTCCGGGGCGGCGCATTGTCGACCGGCTCGAACTCGGTGCTGGTCCGATCCCAGGCTGGCAGCGCTGCCTCGATGCGGGGCTCTCGGCACTCGCGCGTCTTGGCAACGGCGTGCTGGAGTTGACGGATCGCCGCCTTGCCGTGACTGGCGAGACGGAGTCGGAAGCGTTGGCGCGATCGTTGCCCGCTGAGATGCGCGCGGCGGCCAATCGTGATTGCGACGCGGACGCCCAGGTGACGCTCAAAGCCAAACCTGAGCCGATGTTGCGCTGGTCCGCGACGATCCATGAGGCCGGCGAGGTCATTCTGGATGGCCAGGTGCCGGGGGCGGCGGTGCGCGACGCGCTTGTGGCGGATGCGCGGCGCATCTTCGCGCCGCGCGACGTGATCGACCGCATGGTCATCGTCGGCGAGCCGTCGGAGCGCTGGCAGCGGACGGCGCTGGTCGCGCTGACCCAGCTCGCCCGTCTCAGGCTGGGCCGCGCGCAGATCGTCAACCAGGATATGTCGATCGAGGGCGAAGCGCGGGATGTGGTGGCGCACGCCGCGATCCGTGACATCGTCGCCCGGACGCTGCCGGACGGCTATCACGGGCAGGAGACGATCGTGGTGCGCTCCGACGCGATGATCGCCGCCGAGCAGGCGAGTTTGCGCAAGGCGGAGGAAGACGAGAAGCGCCGCATCGAGGCAGAGGCCGAAGCGAAGCGCAACGCGGCCGAGGCGCGTCAGCGTGCGGAGGCGGAAGAGCGAACACGTGCCGCCGAAGAGGCGCAGCGACGTGTCGAGGAAGAAGCGCGCCGCCAGCGCCTTGCCGCCGAAATCCGCCAGCACGCCGAGGCCGAGGCGCGCCGCCGCGCTGCCGAGGAAGAGGCAAGGATGCGCGAGGCTCTTGCAGCCCGCCAGCGGGCCGACGCGGAAGCCCGCAAACGTGCCGACGCCGATGAACGCCCGCGTTTCGATGAGGGGGACCTCAGGCGCAGGGTCGAGGAAACGGCGCGACAGAGCCGCGAGGCGGAAACGCGCCGCCAGGCTGAACAGGAGCAGCAGCGACAGGAGCAGCAGCGAAAGCAGGAGGTTGTCGATGCGTGCAACACCGCTCTGCGGCCTGTGACCAAGCAAGGCGAGATCCATTTCGACTGGGCGAGCGCGCGGCTCGATCGCCGCAGCTATCCGACGCTGAGGCGGATCGCGGAGGCGGCGCGCACATGTCCCGGTGTCACGATCGACATCGAAGGTCACACGGACTCCGAAGGCACCGACGAACGCAACCAGCCGCTGTCCGAGCGGCGCGCGCAGTCCGTGGTTGATTTCCTGATCGACGCGGGTGTGCCGGCGGAGCGCATGAAGGCGATCGGCTATGGATCGACGCGGCCCATCGCGCCGAACGAAACGGCGGCAGACCGCGCGCGCAATCGGCGCATCGAGTTCACCGTCAAGGCCAACTGATCACGGGCGCAGCACCAAGGGGCTCATCGATGGATTATCTGCTGCAACAGCTGAGTTTTTATGTGGGATGCGCCTTTCTGCTCGGCGTTTTCGTCGGCTGGAGCACCTGCTCCAGGAAAGACGAGCGCTGATCTGAGGCCAGGGGCAGACCGCCGGGTGCGCCCGGTCCGGGGGATACAACGATGTTCGCGTTGACGTGGCAGACGATACTTCTTTTGGCGCTGGCGTATTTCGCGGGCTGCTTCGTCGGATGTTTTGCGCGCAAGCTGAAGGGCGCGGGGCCCGTCGTGCATCGCGACGAGCTGGCGATGGCGCCTGCTGGCGCAGGCCTGCCGCGTGAGGCGGCACCGGCGCCGTTCGTCGCGCCAATCCCGGCTCCGGCAGCCGTCCGCCCGATCCCTGTTCAGAATGCGTTTCGCCGCGCGGATCGTGATGCGCCCGGAGATGCGGACGAGCCGGCGCCCCCGCCGCGCGCGCCCGAGCGTGAAGCGCGCCCTGTCTCCGCGCGTACGGCACCGCCGCCGGCCGCAATCCAGCCGCCCGAGTCGGCAGCCGTTGCCGTGGCTGCCGCACTGGCGACACCGCCACCCGCGCCCGCCGTTGCCGTGCGCGACGACCTCACGCGAATCCGCGCCATCGACGGTGCCATCGAGGCCGAACTCAATCAGGCTGGCGTGACGCGCTACAGCGAGATTGCCGCGTGGACGAGCGACGAGGTCAAGGCGATCAGCAAGCATCTCGGGTTCTCGGGCCGCATCGAACGTGAGAACTGGATCGAGCAGGCGTATATCCTCGCGCGTGGTGACGACACGCACTACGCGACGAAACGGTCGATCGCCGCATTCGCACCGCCCTTGGCGGCGGCATCGTTTGACGCGTTGCCCGACGTTGCCTCCCGTGCGGCGTTCGCTGAGCCGCGGCGGCCGGCTCCGGTGCCTGAGCCGGCTCCCGTACTGCCAGCGGTAGCCGCGGCTGATCGCGACAACCTTCAGCGGATTGGCGGGATCACGGCCGAGATCGAGCAGCTCCTGTTCTCGCACGGAGTCACACGCTACGCGCGGATCGCAGGATGGGAGGCTGCCGACGTCGAGCCGATCGAGCGGCTGCTCGGTGGCAACGGCCGGGTCAGTCGCGAGAACTGGATCGAGCAGGCGCAGATCCTGGCCAATGGTGGCGCAACCGCCTACTCGCGCGCGTTCGATCTCCATGGCGGGCCACCGGTTGCGGCGCACGTGCCGGGTGTAGCGCCTGATCTGTCAGGACTCGCGTCGGTCCGTTCCCAAGCGTTCCGGTCCGCCGACAGTGTCGCGGCGCGTCCGAATGTGCGTGATGATCTGAAGCGTATCCGCGGCGTCGGTGTCGCGCTCGAAGCGCGGCTCAATGCGCTCGGGGTGTCGAGCTACGAGCAGATCGCCGGCTGGACGGCTGACGATGTCGCGACGGTCAGCAAGCGGCTCGGCTTCGATCGGACGATCGAGCGCGAGAACTGGATCGAGCAGGCACATATCCTCGCACGTGGCGGTGTAACCGCATTCGCGCGCACGCTCGAGCGCCGCCCCGCCGCGTCGTTGGCGCCGTCGCCTGCTGAGGCCACGCCCGAGCCGCCACCGGTCGCCCCGGATCCCCCGTTGACGCCGGCCAGACCGCCAGTGCCGGATCTGTCCGGGATGCGCTCGGTGCGGTCGGAGGCGTACCGCAGCGAGGACAGTCTCGCCGCGCCGACAGGCACTGCCGAGCCCGACGATCTCAAGCGGATTCGCGGGGTCGGTCTGCTTATCGAGCGCAAGCTCTATGCGATGGGCGTGACGACATACGATCAGATCGCCAATTGGACCGCTGGCGATATTGGCGTCGTCAACGAGAAGCTCGATTTCAAGGGGCGGATCGAGCGCGAGAACTGGATCGAACAGGCGCGCATTCTGGCTTCGGGCGGCCACACCGATTTCTCGCGGCGCTTGGAGCGCGGCGAAGTCTAGCGCGCCGTTGCATTGCTGGTGGATTTCCGGCGGCGGATGCGCGACGTTGCGTCGGCGCGGGATCTTTCGGCGCTCGACGTTGGAGCCATATTGCGGATGCGTTTGGTCGTCTCGATTTTTGCTGCTTTGTTTGTCGTTGCATCCGGTTGGGTCGATGTCGCGCACGCTCAGAAGCGGGTCGCCCTCGTCATCGGCAATTCGGCCTACAAGCACACGCCGACGCTCGACAATCCGCGGAACGACGCGAACGATGTCGCGGCCGCGCTCAAAGGTTTCGGCTTCGAGATCGTCGAGGGATATGACCTCGACAAGGCGGGGATGGACCGCACGGTTCGCAGCTTTGCCGCGGCGTTGCAGGGCGCCGATACGGGCGTGTTCTTCTACGCGGGGCACGCGCTGCAGGTTCAGGGCCAGAACTATCTCGTGCCGGTCGATGCCGAGCTGAGCGCGGCGGCCGCACTCGACTTCGAGATGGTGCGACTCGATCTCGTCCAGCGCACCATGGAGACCCATGCGCGGACCAACATCCTGTTTCTCGACGCCTGCCGGGACAATCCACTGTCGCGCAATCTCGCTCGGTCCATGGGTACGCGCTCAGCCGGTATCGGCAAGGGCCTTGCCAACATGGAAGCCGGCGTCGGCACGCTGATCAGCTTCTCGACGCAGCCCGGCAATGTCGCGCTCGATGGCAGCGGGCGGAACTCGCCATTTGCGGGCGCGCTGGTGCGCAACATGCGCGCATCCAGCGACGACCTGAGCACATTGCTGATTGCTGTGCGCAACGATGTGATGCGGGCGACCGGCAACAAGCAGATCCCGTGGGAGCACTCATCGCTGACGGGTCGCTTCTATTTCAATCCGGCGGGCGCCGTCGCGACATCGGCCTCACCGGCTGCTTCAGTCCCGCGCGATGAAGCGGCGGAGGCATGGTCGGCGGCAAAGGACACCGCGAGCCCGGCGGTGTTGGATGCCTTCATCAAGCGTTACGCGGGTTCTTTCTATGCCGAACTCGCGCGCGATCGGTTGGCCGCACTCCAGGCCCGCGAAGCCGCGGCGCGGCCGTCGCTGCCCGCATCAGCCGGGCGCGAGAGCGTCGCGACACCGACGCCTGCGCCTGAAACCGCGGCACCGTCATCCAGCGATCCGTGGACGCTCACCGGTGGCAAGAGCCTCGATCTGCTCGACGGGCGGGTGCTGTTCTCGATGATCGGCACGCCGTACCGCGGGCGGCGGGACCTGGTCGGCGTGCGCGTCAATGGCGAGATGACAAGCATCGCGCTCGGCCAGTTCGTTCATGTGAGCCGGCCGGGTGAGGTATGCGGGATCTTCGTGCGCGAGATCCGCATGAAGACGCGGGACGCGGATTTCCAGGTGTTGTGCGGCGCCGCTTTCGGCAACCAGCCGCCGGAGAGAGCAGCCCTCGCCGTGGCCCTGCCGTCAAGGCCGCCTGCGGCCGAGGTTCTCTCGATCGAGAGAGGAACGAGCCAGGCGTTCAAGGCCGGGCGGGCGAGCGTCGTGGTGACGTTCACCGCGTCTCCGTTCCGCGGCCGCCGGGACCTGGTCGGCGTGCGCCTCCAGGGCGAAGAGAAGTCACTGGCGATCGGGGAGTACGCGCCCGTGCAGATCGATGGCCAAGCGTGCGCTCTGGTGTTGCGTGAGATCCACGCCGGCAACAAGACGGCAGAGTTCCAGTGGCAATGCTGATCGCGGCGCTGTGCACTCTCAAAGCAACCTGTCGCTGGCGGGCTTGATGAGATCCGGGCCCTCGTTTCGTGAGTTGTTGAGGCGCGGGTCGACCGTTATGTGTTCGAGCAGGTCATCCGCCGCGGGCCGCAGCATCTCTGCTGCCATCTCGGCGCGGAACCCGCGCACGTCGAGCCACGCGTCGAAATCCTCCGGCTGAAGGATCGCCGGCATCCGGTCATGGATCGAGGCGAGCGCAGCGTTCGCGGTCACGGTCAGGATCGCCATCGTGTCGATCTCGCTGCCGTCGGCGCCGAGCCAGCTCTCCCATAGCCCCGCCAAAGCGATCAGCCCGCCGTCGCGCCGGCGGATCAGATGGGGCTGCTTGGCGCCGGGCTTGCCGGTCCATTCGTAGAAGCCGTTGGCTGGGATGAGGCAGCGGCGGTGGCGCATGGCGCCGCGGAACGAGGCTTTCTCCGCTGCGGTCTCGGCGCGCGCATTGATCAGCGTTTGAAAGGCGGCAGGATCCTTGCTCCACGACGGGATCAGGCCCCAGCGGACGAGGGCAATCTCGCGGGCATGGTTAGGATCGAGGCGGACGATCGCGACCGGCTGGGTCGGGGCAATATTGTAGCGGGGCGGGAACGGGTCGTCCCCGGCCGCCCGGAAATAGGCGCGAACGGCCTCCAGCGGGCTCGTCAGATTGTAACGGGTGCACATGCAGCGCACCTCCTTTCCCAGTTCCCGGCCAGCGGGGAGCGCAGTAACCACAATACAGATTGGGGATCGTCGCAGCCATGCACGCGGCGGCCTTGGGCTTGGTCGGCGATTGCTCTAACGTCGCGGTCTGACCGCTGGATGGCCGCAGGGCCCGGCGCTCCCAGGAAACAGTCCGAGGAATCCTCATGTCGCGTGAGATCGCCGTTGCCCGCGCTCTCGACTACTACGACAACGCCGCGAGCGGCTATTTCGCTGATCTCGCGCGCTGGGTCGCGGTGCCAACCGAAAGCCAGAATCCTGACCGGCTCGGAATCCTCGCCGACTACCTCGAGGCGGTGATCCGGCCGGAACTCGAAGCGCTGGGCTACACGATCAAGATCTACCCCAATCCGCTGCCGGGGTGCGGTCCTGTACTGCTCGCGACCCGCATTGAAGATCCGGCACTGCCGACCTTCATCGCCTATGGCCACGGTGACGTGGTGCTCGGCATGGAAGGGCGCTGGGCCAACGGCCGCGATCCGTGGAAACTGTCCTTCGAGGGCGAGCGTGTCTATGGCCGCGGGGTTGCCGACAACAAGGGACAGACGCTCGTCCACGTCGCGGCGCTGCGCGAGATCATCAAGGCGCGCGGCAAGCTCGGGTTCAACCATAAATTTCTGATCGAGATGGGCGAAGAAAACGGCTCGAAAGGTCTCAAGGAGATCGTCGAGGCGAACAAGGCCGATTTCGCGGCGGATGCGTTCCTCGCCTCGGACGGACCGCGCACGGAGATCGGGCGGCCGAACATCACGCTCGGCAACCGCGGCTGCTGCAACTTCACGCTCAGCGTCGATCTGCGCGAAGGCGGGCACCATTCTGGCAATTGGGGTGGCCTGCTCGCCAACCCCGGCATCATTCTCGCCCACGCGATCGCGACGATCACCGACGCGCACGGCAAAATCCAGGTTGAGGGCTGGCGGCCGACGATCGAGCCGCATGTGCGGGACGTGCTCGCCGGGATCGACCGCGACGCGGGGCCGAAGTCGCCGAAGATCGATGACGATTGGGGCGAGCCGGGCCTGACGCGCATCGAGAAAATCTCGGCGTTCAATGCTTTCGAGGTGCTGGCGTTCGAGACGGGCAACCCGGCGAAACCCGTCAATGCGGTGCCGCCGAAAGCACGCGCCGTCTGCGCGTTGCGCTACGTCGTCGGGACCGATGAGAGTGCGATCGAAGCCAACCTCCGCCGTCATCTCGACCAGCACGGGTTTTCACACGTCAAGGTCGAGCCGCCGCCGGCGAGCAACAATGGCCGCTTCTACGCCAGCCGTACCGATCCGCGCCACGCCTGGGCGCAGTGGATGAAAGGTGCGGTCGAACGCAGTTCGAATCAGCCTTGCGGAATCCTGCCGAATGGCGGCGGCTCCAACATGACGTACATCCTCCAGTATCTCGTCGGGATGCCGTGCGCATGGCTGCCGCTCAGCTACGCAGGATGTTCGCAGCACGCGCCGGACGAGCACCTGCTCGTGCCGCTGATGCGCGAAGGATTGCGCCACGTAACGGGCGTCTATTGGGATCTCGGTGACAAGCAGATGGGATATCGTCCATGACTGAGCTATGCGATCTTTCCGCCGTTGAACTGCGGCGCCTGATCGGACGTAAGAAGGTGTCGCCTGTCGAGTTGCTCGATAGCTGCCTGATGCGTATCCGCGCGACGGACGGTGCGATCAACGCGATGGTGGCGATCGACGAGAAGGGCGCGCGCAAGGCGGCGCGCGACGCCGAAAATGCGGTGATGCGCGGCGAAGATCTCGGCCTCCTGCACGGCCTGCCGGTCGGCGTGAAGGACCTGCAGGACGCGAAGGGCCTGCGCACCACCTACGGCAGCCTGATTTACAAGGATCACGTGCCGAAGGACGATGCTGCGGTGATCGCGCGCATGCGGTTCGAGGGCGGCATCATCCTCGGCAAGACCAACACGCCCGAGTTCGGTGCCGGTGCCAACACGCGCAACCGCGTCTACGGCGCGACAGGCAATCCGTTCGACATCGAGAAGACGGCGGCAGGATCGTCCGGAGGTTCGGCGGCGGCGCTGGCCGTGAGCCAGGTGCCGATTGCGACCGGTTCCGACTACGGCGGCAGCTGCCGCACGCCGGCCGCGTTTTGCGGCATCGCCGGGTACCGGCCCTCGCCCGGTCTCATTCCATCGGAGCGGCCGATGTCGCTGGCGCCGTTCCTCGTGACCGGGCCGATGGGCCGGACGATTGCGGATCTGCACCTCCAGCTGCGCGCGCAGGTCGATAGCGACAAGTTCGATCCATTCGCCAGTTCCGACAGCGATGAGTTGCCCGACGCGCTCGGCAGCGTGGATCTGGGCTCGATCCGCGTCGCGTTTTCGAGCGATCTCGGCTGCGCACCGATCGACAACACGATTGCCGGCATCTTCGATGAGCGGATTCGCACGTTCCGTTCAGCCTTTGCCGAGTATTCGAACGCGCACCCTGATTTCACGAACATCCACGAGGTATTCGAGGTTCTGCGCGGTCTGGTGATGGTGTCGTCGCACGCCGAGCGGCTGGAAAAGCATCGCGACCTGCTCGATGCCAATGTCATCGACAACACCGAGCGCGGCCTCAAATATTCCCTCGGCGATGTGGCCTGGGCGAATGTCGAGCAGACCAAGATCTACAAGCGCTTCCTGGCGTTCTTCAACGATTGCGACGTGCTGATCTGTCCGGCCGCGGCGGTATCGCCGTTCCCGCACAGCCAGCTTTTCGTAGAGGAGATCAACGGCGAGAAGATGCCGACCTACATGCGGTGGCTGTCGATCGCCTATGCGCCGACCATGGCACTGGCGTGCTCGGCGGTGATCCCGTGCGGTATCGATCATCTCGGAATGCCGTTCGGCATCCAGGTGATCGGGCCGAATGGAGCGGATGGCCTCGTGCTGGAGGTCGCGCACGCGCTCGAACAGGTGCTGGCGACCAATCCGGCGACCATGCGGCCGATGCCTGATCTCACCAAGCTGGCGCCGAAGGCTTGAGGCGCATCGATGGGGAGCCGTCGATGACCCAGTCTGCCCCATCGGCGGCCGCGCGCCTGCTCGCGGCTGCTGCCTTCTCCGCTGAGCGCCACCGCGACCAGCGGCGCAAGGGCGGCCGCGATACGCCCTACATCAATCACCCGCTCGAGGTTGCCGAGCGGCTGGTGCGGATAGGTGGCGTCGAGGATACGGACGTGCTGATTGCTGCGATCCTGCACGACACGATCGAGGATACCGACACGACGGCGGAGGAGATCGCCGATCACTTCGGCAGGACGGTCTGCAGCCTTGTTATCGAGGTCACTGACGATCGCAATCTGACATCATCCGAGCGCAAGCGCCTGGAGATCGAGCACGCGCCGGGACTGACGCCGGGCGCGAAGATGATCAAGCTCGCCGACAAGACCTGCAACGTCGCGGATATGGCGAGCAATCCCCCGTCGAGTTGGACACGCCAGCGCCGCCGCGACTATCTCGATTTCGCCGAGCAGATCGCGCTCGGCTGCCGCGGCGTCAATCCGGCGCTCGACGCCGAGTTCCAGCGCGTGCTCGCATATGTGAGCCGCGCGATCGGATAGAGCGCGTCAGCCTTTGGTGGACTCGGTGCAGTCGTGCGCGCGCTATGTATTTGATTGAGAGTCCGATTCACGCTCTGGGGCACTGTTCTCCTTCCCTCATCCTTGCCAGCGACCGCCCGGAATAGGCGCGAAGCCTGCGGGCGCGAGCCGATAGCGATACACCCAGGCCGTCACGGATCCGCCGCTTGCGAGCCGCACGTACACCCGCTCGCGCGCATAGTCATCGCCGGGGGATGGCACCGGAGAGACGCTCTCATACGAGTCGAGCCACGGCAGCACCTCGCCGGGCTGGTCGAGGCGAAACACCTCTCCATGGACGATATCGTCCGGCGTCGCGGGCGCCAGGAGGCCGGGGTACGTGCCGAGGTCGATCAGGCGGCCGGGGATGGTTGCGGCGCCGAGGCTGGTCCCCTTGAGGCCAAGCCGCCTGCGCTGGCTTGCGCCGAGAAGGCCGCGCGCCCGCGACATCAGCGTGCCGTAGACAAAAAGGTGAACCGGCGCATCTCCCTGGTCGGCCGCGTCGTCGCTCATTCGTGGACCTGATGAACCTCGATGATGTTGCCGGCGGGATCATAGAAGAAGATCTGCTCCCAGCCCTTCATCGCCCAGGCGCCGAAGTCGGAATAGGGAATGCCCTTGGCTTCGAGCCGCTTCTTGAAGGCGGCGATATCGTCGGTGCGGAAGGCGAGATGACCGCGTTCCAGCGGATTCACGGCCTGGCCGGTCTTGAAGCCGATATTCATGTCCTGCTCGGACAGGTGGAACTGGGTCGCCTCGTCGCGGCCGTCCGAGAGGAACGAGACGTTGCCGGAATACCCCTGATCCTTGTCCCGGTTGGCGGCGAGGCCCGGCTCGGTCTTCATGTCGAGGACGTCGCGGTAGAAGGTGTCGAGCCCCGGGACGTCACGGGTACAGAGGTTAACGTGGTGGAATTTGATCTGCATGGGGCCTCCCGGTGGTTGATGCGCCTTCTTTTCGGGCACGGACGGTTATGGAGCGCGAACCTTCCGGCGCCCGTCAAGCAGGAATGTCGCAGCCCCCGCCTGCAGTTGCGACGGTCGTGTGACGCTTCCCAGGCACTCTCCCGGCTCCTTTGCCGCGCCCCTATAGCCAAGCGCCGCGCCCTGCAATAGAAAGCGGCCTCATGCCAAAGCGGACAGACATAAAATCGATTCTCATCATCGGCGCCGGCCCGATCGTCATCGGCCAGGCGTGCGAGTTCGACTACTCCGGAACCCAGGCGTGCAAGGCGCTGCGGGCCGAGGGGTATCGTATCATCCTGGTCAACTCCAATCCGGCGACGATCATGACGGATCCGGAGCTGGCTGACGCGACCTACATCGAGCCGATCACCCCCGAGGTGGTCGCCAAGATCATCGAGAAGGAGCGCCCCGACGCGGTTCTCCCGACGATGGGCGGCCAGACCGCGCTCAATACGGCGCTGGCGCTCGCGCAGATGGGCGTGCTGGAGAAGTTCGGGGTCGAGATGATCGGCGCCCGCGCCGAGGCGATCGACAAGGCCGAGGACCGCGAGCTGTTCCGCGAGGCGATGGACCGCATCGGTCTCGAGAGCCCGCGCGCGGCGATCGCGTCCTCGCCGCCGATCCGCGACGCCGAGGGCCACATCGTTCGCTACGATACGGCGACTGGTTTCGCCGAAGCCATGCGTCACCTCGAGACGATCGGCCTGCCGGCAATCATCCGTCCGGCCTTCACGCTCGGCGGCACCGGCGGCGGCGTCGCCTACAACCGGGAAGAGTTCGAGCAGATCGCGCGCTCGGGTATCGATGCTTCGCCGGTCGGCCAGATCCTGATCGACGAGAGCCTGCTCGGGTGGAAAGAGTACGAGATGGAGGTCGTCCGCGACAAGGCGGACAACTGCATCATCATCTGCTCGATCGAGAACGTCGATCCGATGGGCGTGCACACGGGTGACTCGATCACCGTCGCGCCCGCGCTGACGCTGACCGACAAAGAATACCAGATCATGCGCAACGCCTCGATCGCGGTGCTGCGCGAGATCGGCGTCGAAACCGGCGGATCGAACGTGCAGTTCGCCGTCAATCCGGTCGACGGACGCCTCGTCGTCATCGAGATGAACCCGCGCGTGTCGCGCTCGTCCGCGCTCGCGTCGAAGGCGACGGGCTACCCCATCGCCAAGATCGCGGCGAAGCTCGCCGT
>CAZKZT010000072.1:0-13117 GCA_964557265.1 uncultured Hyphomicrobium sp. | reverse complement strand
GCGCTCACTGAAGCGGGCTACCGGCTGCGTGAGGAAGCGGACCGGGCGTTGCGCGATCTGCGTCGCCTGCAGAACACTTTCCAGACCTCCGCGCGTGAGCGGAAGCGAACCGTGATCGTCGCAACGACACCATTTGTTGCCGCTGTGGGTTTGCCCTCCATTATCAATCAATTTCAGGCGCAGAACACGCACATACAGGTCGTCATGAGTGACCTGACGGCGGGTGCTGCGCGCGACGCGGTTCTGTCCGGTGCCGCGGATCTCGGCATCATGGTGCTCGATGGTCGTCATCCGGAACTGCACAGCGAAACGCTCACGATCGACGAGGGCGTCGTGGTCACACCGCTCGGTCATCCTCTGATGAAAAAGCGCGCGGCGACCTTCGACGACCTCAGAAAGTACCCAATTCTGATGCCTGACATGTACGTCTCGGTCCGGCGCTTGCTGCAAAAGGAGTTTCAAAAACGCGGTGTCGACTTCGTTCCCGCCGAGACCAGCGTCACGCTCAACAACATGTCGACCCTACTTGGGATGGTGGCGGGTGGCATTGGCATCACCATTCTTCCCCGCACCCTCATCGCGCGGGATCGGCGCGACGCCGTCGGAACGGTGAAGCTTCAAGGGCTGAGGATCGCACGGCACTATCGGATCGTCACACGTCGCGGCAATGAGCTGACGCCCCCCGCCCGCTCGTTCGTTCGTTTCCTGCAGAGCGCAATTCCGGACAAGGGCAAGGGCTGGCCATCATAAAGATCGGGACGGAGCGCCAACGCCCAGCTACGCGCCGGATGGCCGCGCACGCATTTATAGCATATGGCTATAGATCGATAGTGAATCGCGATTTATCGATCGCTCGCCCGGTTGTTAGCCTCCTGCCTAGAAAAAAGACGAAACGCGTCGTGGTTCTCAGCGAGCCACACGCAGGGCGGAAGCAACGGTAGTCAAACTCAGATCCCAATCTGTCTAACCGGCCTGCGTACCTTTCGCATGTAGAGCGAATGACCGGTGACGCTCGGGCACGTTCAACAAGAGTGAGGAAGCGAACCAGCATGTCTGAAAGCCAGAAGCAACTTCCGATGGCGGGCGTGCGCGTCCTCGATCTTGCGACCATGCTTGCGGGACCGTTCTGCGCGACCATCCTTGGCGAGTTCGGCGCCGAAGTGATCAAGGTCGAGCTGCCAGGAAAGCCCGGTTCCAGCCGCAGCTTCGGCACGACTGGAGCGGAAGGTGCATCTTTCATCTGGTTGAGCGAGCAGCGCAACAAGAAGAGCATCACGCTCGACCTGCGTACCGACGCCGGCCGCGAACTCATCATGAAGCTGATTGCCGACACAGATATTGTGGTCGAGAACTTCATGCCCGGAACCCTGGAGCGCTGGGGGCTCGGCTTCGAGGAGATGAAGAAGGTCAATCCGGATGTGATCCTCGTGCGGGTCACGGCCTATGGCCAGACCGGTCCCTACAACGACCGCCCGGGGTTCGCTCGCATTGCGCACGCATTTGCCGGTCTATCGTATCTCGCCGGTGAGCCCGATGGACGCCCCGTCATGCCGGGCTCCACGTCCCTCGGTGACTACATCACGGGACTTTACGGCGCGCTCGGTGCGCTCCTTGCCTACACCGCACGGAACAAGTATGGCATCGGCCAATTCGTCGACATCGGATTGTACGAAGGCGTGTTCCGCATGCTCGACGAGATGATATCGGTCTACGCTAAAAACGGCTTCGTCCGCGAAAGACTCGGTGCCGATACGGTCAACATCGTTCCGCACAGCCACTACGAGACCAAGGACAACAAGTGGATTGCGCTGGCTTGCACGAACGACACCATGTGGGAGCGCATGGTCAAGGCGATGGGGCAGCCGGAGCTGCTCGCCCCCGATCGCTTCCTCAAGATGTCACAGCGCCTTGCCGCGCGCGATGAAGTCAACGGAATCGTTGCAGCGTTCTGCAAAACGATGCCTCGCGACGAGCTGATCGAGCATTGTCTCGGATTCGAAGTCCCGATCGGACCGATCTACAATGTCGCTGACATTCACAAGGATCCGCAGTACCTCGCGCGCAAGAACTTCATCGAGTGGGACGAGCCGCGGACTGGCAAGATCACGATTCCGAATGTCATTCCCAAGCTCTCCGAGACGCCTGGCGAAATCCGGTCGCTGGGTCCGGATGTGGGGCAGCACAACGACGAAATCTACCGCGTCCGGCTCGGCCTTTCAGAGGCTGAAATGCAAAAACTCAAGGACAGCAAGGTGATCTGAGCGCTGATGAGGATGAGACAAACCGGTGTTCATGGTGTCGTCGCCCGTGGTCGCATTCGAGCGCGACCACGCGGCGCCGAAGCTTCGGGAAATCGCTGCGGAGCACTCGCGGCGCGCCTCAGGGTGTAATCGATGCTGTCGTACATCGCAAAGCGGATGCTTCTGGTTCTGCCGACGCTGTTCGGAACGGCCCTCCTCATCTTTTTCATGCTCCGCGTGGTGCCGGGCGATGTCGTGGAGGTCAAACTCAGAAGTGACGGCGCCGTCGTCTCGCAAGAGGTCATCGATGCCGAACGGGAACGTCTCGGGCTGAACAAGCCGATCATTGTACAGTTCGGTGATTGGCTGACCGGTCTCGCGACACTCGATCTCGGCAACTCGATGTGGACCGGTGAGCCGGTAACAAAGGAAATCGGCATACGCCTGCCGGTTTCCATTCAGGCCGCCATCATGGCGACGATCATCGCCGTCATCCTGGCCGTGCCGATGGGCACACTCAGTGCCCTCTACCGTGACACGAGCCTCGATTACATGCTGAGAATATTCTCGATGGCGGGCTTGGCGATCCCGGCATTTTGGCTCGGCATGCTGGTCATCCTCGCGCTGCTCTGGTTCTTCAACTGGGTGCCACCGGTCACGTTCACACCATTCTGGGTCGACCCGGTCGCCAATCTCTCCCAGATGATCTGGCCAGCTCTCGTCGTCGGAACGCGATACTCGGCCATGGTTGCTCGCATGGTGCGCTCATCTGTCATCGAGGTGATGCGCGAAGATTACATCCGAACAGCGCGAGCGAAGGGCGTCAGCGAGCGCGTGATCGTCACGCGTCACGCGATGCGCAATGCGATGCTACCCGCCATCACGGTCATTGGTCTCGAATTCGCGTTTCTCATGGGTGGCCTGATCGTCACCGAGCAGGTCTTCAACCTCAACGGTATCGGGCAGCTCTTTGTACAGGCGGTGGTCCATCGCGACTTCATCCTGGTGCAGAACCTGGTCATGTTCGTCGCCGTGGTGTTCATCGTCACCAATCTGATCATCGACATTCTCTACGCCGTCTTCGATCCACGCATCAGGTACGGGTAGGAGCGTCAAATGACAACCATTGCACCGCGCGACTTCGGTACGCCGCCGCGCCCCAGTCGTCTTGCCAAACTGCGCATGTTCGTCGCGACCCAGCCGGTCGGCGCCGTGAGCTTCATCGTCATTCTCATAGCGACCGTCGCTGGCTTCTTCGCGCCATATCTGTCCCCCCACGATCCGGTGGCCATGGACTTCAGCAACATGCTGTTGCCGCCGTCCTGGGAGCACCCTTTCGGAACGGATAATTTCGGCCGCGACGTCTACACGCGCATCCTGTATGGCGCCCGTACCGCCATGATCATCGGCTTGTGCTCGGCGGTACTCGGCAGCACGATCGGAGCGATGATCGGCGTGGCATCAGCGTACTACGGTGGCCGCACCGACATGATCATTCAGCGCGTCGTCGATATCTTCCTGTCCCTGCCGATCATCATTCTCGCACTGGTCGTTGTGACCATGCTGGGCAGGCGCGTTGCAGGTGGCATCGATCTCAACCTGATCGTGGCAATAGCGATCCCGATCATTCCCAATGTGGCGCGCGTGGTGCGTTCGTCGGCTTTGTCTGTCCGCGAAATGGCGTATGTCGATGCCGCGCGCGCGGCGGGCTATGGAACATCCCGGATCATCTTCCGACACATGGTGCCGAACCTGATGGCACCCTACCTGATCATGCTGACATCCTATATCGCGCAATCGATCCTGCTCGAGGCATCGCTGTCCTTCCTCGGTCTTGGCGTCAATGAGCCGACGCCGGCGTGGGGCCTCATGCTGGCGGGCAACTCACTCGATTTCTATCGCGACGCGCCGTGGATGATCATTTTTCCCGGCCTGGCAATCAGCTTGGTCGTGTTCGCCTTCAACCTGTTCGGAGACAGCCTTCGGGATTGGCTCGACCCAAAGACGCGCGCGAGATAACGCGAACAACACCCCTGCCAAGGAGGAAACGATGAAACAATCGATGTGGAGAACGGCCGCCAGTGCAGCGTTACTGGTCGCTGCATGGGGTCACACAAGTGCCGCCCAGGACAGCACGCCCGTACGAGGTGGCACGTTGAGCTATGCGGTCGCGGGCTCGCCGCATACGAGAGACTGCCATGGGGGCAACAGCTTTGCCGTCCTGCACTATCTCGGGCCGCACTATTCGCAGCTGCTCAAGATCGATGACAAGACCTACCCTAACGTGGTGGGCGATGTCGCCGAAAGCTGGACGATCGCCGATGATCATCTCACCTACACGTTCAAGCTTCGGCCCAACGTGCTGTTCCACGACGGCACCAAGCTGACCTCCGAAGACGTCGTCGCCACCTTCAATCGGATCATGGATCCGCCGAAGGGTGTCATCTCGTCCTGGCGGTCGCAGTATGCAGACGTGAAATCGGTCGAAGCTACCGATCCTCTCACTGTCGTATTCAAACTGAATGCTCCCAATTCCGGCATGTTGTCGATCTTTGCGAGCCCCTGGGCGTGCATTTACTCTGCAGCGCGCCTCAAGGAAGATCCTCTCTCGCCTCAGAAGACGATCATGGGTACGGGCCCCTACGAGTTCGTGGAGCATGTGCCGGGTTCGCACTGGGTCGGTAAGCGCTTCGAGAAGTACTTCAAGCCGGGGCTGCCGTATCTCGACGGCTTTCGGGCTGTAACATTGTCCAGCACCGCGCTCGTGAATGCGCTGGCTGGTGGTCAGGTTGACGCGGAGTTCCGCGGCATCTCGCCCACCAACGTTCAGCGTATCAAGCAGAGCCGCGGAGACACCATGACTTTCGAGGGAATCGAAGGCATGGGCCTCTTCATGGTGTCGCTGAATACGAAGGCCAAGCCATTCGACGATGTAAGAGTGAGGCGCGCTCTAGCTCTCGCGATCGACCGCTGGAATGGAATAGGCCCCCTTTCGCGGTTCTCGACGCTCAAGCACGTCAGCGCGTTCCAGCGTCCGGGCGCGGTGAATGCGTTGCCGCAGGCCGAGCTCGAGAAAACGGTCGGGTTTGGTCGTGATATCCAGGCCGCCCGAGCCGAGGCGCGGAAGCTGCTTGCCGAGGCTGGCGTTCCGAACTTGAAGTTCCAGCTCATCAACCGCGGGCCGGACATGCCCTATGCGCCGTTTGCGCTGTACCTGATCGATCAGTGGCGTCAGATCGGCGTCACGGTCGATCAGCAGGTTGTCGACACCGCGAACTGGGCTCAGCGCCGCGTCAACGGGAGCTATGAAGCAATCGTCGACGTGACAGGCGACTGGGGCGAGGACCCGTCATTCGTTCTGGTGCGGTACCTGTCTGCGGACGTGAGCCACAACAATCCGACGGGCTTCATCGACCGCAAGATCGACGAGCTGTTCGCTGCCCAGAAGAATGAGTTCGACGTGGAGAAGCGCAAAGCCCTCGTGAGGCAGCTGGAAGCGCACATCATCAATCAGGCTTTCACGATCCCTGCTTTCCGCACTGAACGACTGCTACCTCTGTCCACCAGGATCAAAGGTTTCACGCTCGTCCCAGCTCACATCTACTACGGCGATCTGGCCGAGATCTGGCTCAGCAAGTGAGATCCACGGCTGCCGGGAGGGCATCGCGGCCCTCCCGGTACCTCGCACTTCCTGCGTTCCCTGGAACCTGAACATGCCATCGGAAAACTCTCGTGCTCAGCCGAGGGGGCTTCGCAGCCTCCTCTCCGTTCCGGCCAATCAGCCGAAATTCTTCGCCAAAGCGGCGTCCGGCGTCGCCGACGCATTGATCCTCGACCTCGAAGACTCGGTCTTTCCGGAGCAGAAGCTGAGCGCCCGGCAAGCTGTACGCGATGCCCTTGCATCAGTGGACTGGGGTCGCAAGTGCATGCTCGTGAGAGTGAATGCACTCGATACGCAATGGGGCTTCCGCGACATCATCGAGCTCGGCGCCGGATGCGCCCGCCTCGACGGATTCATGCTGCCGAAGCTGGAGACACCAGAGGAGCTGGCATTCGTCGAGCGCCTTCTCGATCAGCTCGATTCGGAACGTGGTGCCGCGCGCCCGCTTCAATTCCACGCTCTCGTCGAGACGGCAGCCGGTGTTTCGCGCATAGAACGCATTGTCGAGCACGCGCGCCGGTTGACTTCGGTTTCCTTCGGCGCCGGCGACTACGCGATGAGCCTTGGCCTCTATGGAAACGTCCGTTCTGCGGGCAACGCGGACTACGTCATACTCGCAGGCGATCGCGGCGAATCCGATCGCCAGGCACACTGGAACGATAGCCATCACTACGCCATGGCTCGTGTGTCCAACGCCTGCCACGCCGTGGGCGTCACACCGATCGACGGGCCCTACGGCGATTTCTCGGATACAGCGGCCGCGAAAGCAGCAACTCGGCGCGCGAAAGCGCTCGGTTATGGCGGCAAGTGGGCGATTCACCCATCTATGCTCGAGATGATCAATCAGACCTTCCGGCCAACCGAGGCGGAGGTGAACTGGGCGCGAAGAGTGGCCGCTGCCCTGAGTGATGCGCGCGCGGCAGGCGCCGGCGCAGCGCAGCTCGACGGTCGTCTCATCGAGGCGGCGACAATGAAGACGGTTGACCGAATTCTGCAGGCTGCCGGCGAGATATAGGCGCGCCGCGGTTCGATAGACATCCACCCGCAGGGTGATCTCGGAGACAAGAAAATCATGGGCGACTCACGGCAAGACATGACACTTATCGCGTTCCTGCAGGCGCAGAACTGCTCGAACTACGCCGCGTCGTGGCGCCATCCGCAGGCAATGCCGGACTTCACCTCTCCGGAGTACTATCAACGCATCGCACGCATTCTCGAACACGGGAAGTTTCACCTGGCGTTCTTCGATGATCGCCTGGCCATGCCCGACATGTACAACGACGACTATGTTGAATCGGTTCGCAACGGGATCCGTGTGGTCAAGATGGACCTCATCCCGATCCTGACCGCGATGGGTCTTGCAACGAAGCACATCGGCCTCGGCGGCACCTATTCGACGACCTATTACGAGCCCTATCATGTCGCCCGCACGTTCGCGACGCTCGACCTCATGATCGGCGGTCGCGCCGCATGGAACGTCGTGACGTCGTTGAACAACTCGGAAGCCGCGAACTTCAGCCAGAGCGAGCATCCCGAGCACGACCTGCGGTACGATCGCGCCGACGAGTTCATGGAGGTCGTCACAGGCCACTGGAAGACGTGGGAAGCGGATGCAATCGTCCTGGACAAGGAGCGCAATGTCTTTGCCGATCCTGCCAAGGTTCATCGCCTCGACCATCGCGGGAAATGGTTCCAATCGCGCGGCCCGTTCACCGTCCCGCGTTCTCAGCAAGGACACCCCGTCATCATTCAGGCCGGGCAGAGCGGTCGCGGCAAGGCTTTCGCGGCCAAGTGGGGCGAGTTGATCTTCGTCTCCTATCGAACGATCGAGTCCGGCAAGGAACAGTATCGCGCGCTCAAGGCTGATATTGCCAACGCCGGCCGTAATCCCGACGAGGTTCGCATCGCGCCCGCGGTGTACGCCATTGTCGGAGAAACGCGAGCCATCGCCGAGGAGAAGCTGGCGCTGATCGAGAGCCTGTCGCTTCCGATCGACTCGCTTGCGCTGTTGTCGGAGATCATCAACTTCGACTTCGCGAAGAAGCCCTACACCGAGGGCTTTACCGACGACGAGCTCAGATCGATCAGCGGCATGCAGGCGCTACGCGACCGCGTCGTACAAGGCAGCGGAAAGAAAAATCCGAGCCCCGAGGATTTCGTCAAAGTCAGCAAGCGGGGCACGGTCCGTGAGCTACCGCTGTTCGTCGGCACGCCAAAGGATGTCGCGGATCAGATGGAGGCCTGGTACGTGGGCGAAGCGTGCGACGGGTTCGTGGTTGCCGCAACGCACGTCCCCGCAGCCTACGAGGATTTCGTTCGTCTGGTCGTACCGGAGCTGCAGCGGCGGGGCATCTTCCGGCGCGACTACAAGGGGTCGACTCTCAGGAGCAACCTTGGACTGAAGGCACCGTGATGCTCGGTGAGGTGAGCCTCGCCGCAATACTGACGGTGTGCGGAATGAGTAAAGCGAGCACCCGCTCACTCGCTTCTTCGTCCTTCGACGTGCTTACTGGCGATCGATCGACAGAAAAACGATAAACTGCGAGACGCTCCTGGCCAGCATTGGATCTGGCCGGAGCGTCTGCATTGTTGTCGTCTGCCGACGTCAGCCTTACCTGTATTTCGTCCGGCGGTCGTTCCAAGTATCCGCTCCGAAGCGGGCAAACGTCTGCGCGGGAGTCCGGTCGATATCCGGCGGTGCAGGGTGACGATTGGTGGACTTCAGTTCAGCCAGGACGGCATCGCAGGCGCCGATGACCGTGCGAAGCAGCAGCCCTGGCACGATCGTGATGCGATAGCCCACTTGCTCCGCCCATGAGAAATCCACGGATGGCGTTTTGCCATTGTGGACCATATTGAGAAGGCAAGGCCCTTTCACCAGCTTCGGCACTGCCTCCACTTCCTCGAGCGTCTGCGGCGCTTCCACGAATGCCACATCCGCTCCAGCTTCAAGTGCTGCGTTCGCGCGACGAATGGCTTCCTCGAAGCCGTCGACGGCCCGTGAGTCGGTTCGCGCGATCAGGATGAAGTCTTTCGATTTGCGCGCATCGGCTGCGGCCCGGATCTTCGCGAGGTAGTCGTCGAGAGGAATGAGTTCCTTGTTGTCGAGATGACCGCAGCGCTTCGGAAAGGATTGATCCTCGATATGGATCGCGGACACGCCGGCTCTTTCGAAAGCCTGCACCGTGCGAAACACATTCAGCTCATTGCCATAGCCCGTGTCGGCGTCTGCAATGAGAGGAATATCTACGGTATTCGTTATGCGACGCGCATTGTCGACCATCTCGGTCATGGTGAGGAGTCCAAAATCCGGAAGCCCCATTGCGGCGGATGTGCCCGCCCCAGTCATGTAGAGACCATCGAAACCCGCCTGCGCAATGAGCGTCGCGGTGACACCGTCGAACGCTCCCGGCGCGACCAGCATCGGCCCGGATGTGATGACGTCACGTATGGATCGTACAGCCATTGGTCGTTCTCTCTTGCTGAATCTGGTCAATTCGCTGCGTCACCGGCAAGCTTGTCCGTGAAGACCTTATCGAGGTCGACGTTGACCGGCTTGTCCGAGAATTCATTGAGGAAGTCGACGACGCGCTTGATCTGGGCCTTGTCGAGCTTCGAGTTGCCAGCGAAGGCCGGCAGCATGCGATCCCAGCTCTGGTCGAAGAGCTTCTTCTCGGTCTTTGGGAAATGCTTGGCGTGCACGAGATCGCGCGCCTTCGGGCCCTGCTCGGGATCGCGCATCAAGGCGATGGCCTGGGCAAAGGAACTCACCGTGCGCTTCGCCGCCTCGGGCTTGGCATCCACCCAACGCTTCGTCGAAATAAGCGCGACATAGAGATAGCCATCGAGCTCCGAGTAGCCGCCACCAGCGCCGTTGACCAGGATTGTCGCACCGTGCTCGTTGACCGCAACCTCACTTCCCGGGCTGGACAGCGTGGCAACGTCGATTCGCTCGGCGGCGAGCGCGGCCACCGCGGGCGATCCCCCGCCGACAAATACGATCGTTGCATCCTTCTCGTGGTGCAGGCCACCGCGCGCGAGCGCGTACTGCGCGATCTGATGCGTTCCGCTGCCGACGCCCGACACGCCGATCTTGAGATCCTTGAGGATCTTGTAGCGTTCGGCCTCGGTGCTGTTGCTGGTGATTCCGAGCTTCTCGGCGACGCCGCGGCGGGCCACCAGATCAATCGTGTACCGCGTCACGAGCGGCGCGATGATCATCGAATCCGTCTGTTGAGCGCTGCGTACCGCGCTCGACGCGGCACCGAGATAGATCTCCATGTTGCCGCCGATGACGGCCGCGAGAGCCGCGCTGCCACCGCCCTTGAAATAGTGTACTTCTGCCTGGATATCGTTCTTCTCGAAGATACCCGTCAGCTCGGCGACGTAGAGTGGCAGGTAAAGCAGACTTGCGCTCGTTTGTGCGAAGCGCACGCGCTCTTTCGCTTCCAACTTCGCTGGAACGATCGCAGCCGCCATCGCCAGCAGGCCGAGGCCTACTCCAATTGCACGTCTCATTTTTGGGTTTCCTTCCGGTGTTATATGGAGAATTCTCGTTGGTCTTGTTCCTGCCGCCACGGCATCGCGCGCTTTTCGATAGCCTTCACCGTCAAGTTCAGCAGCATGGCGAGAATGACGATCGCCACCAGTGCCGCGAACACACCGGCGGTATCGAACTGCCCCGACGCATCGGCGAGCAGATAACCAAGACCTTGGTTCGCCGCGATCAATTCGCCAACGATGGCGCCGATCAGGGCGTAGGGCACTGACAGGCGAAGCCCTGCGAAGACCCAGGTCACTGCCGACGGCAGCACGACCTTCATCAGAATATCGCGTCGGCTCGCACCCATCAGGCCGAGGATCGCAATGAGCTCCCGGCTCACGTTGCGAACGCCGGTGTAGGTGTTGAGGAAGACGAGAAAGAACACGACCGTCGCCGTGAGGATGATTTTCATGTCGATGCCGACGCCGAACCAGAGCACGAAAAGCGGCGCGAGCGCGATCTTCGGCAGGCTATAGAAAACCATGATGAAGGGGTCGAGGATCTCCGCGAGTAGACGGCTCTGCCCGAGGATGACCCCTACGGTCATCCCGATCAGACCACCCAGAACAAATCCGCTCACGGCCTCGATGATGGTGATCGCGGCATGACTGAAGAGCCTTCCCGACTGGATCCATTCCCAGAGCGTCGTCGCGATGGCGCTTGGACTGCTGATGAAAAACGGTGAGAAGATTCGGCCGGACGTGAGCTCCCAGCTAATCAGAAGCGTCGCGAGAATTGCCACCCGGATTGACCAGATTGCCATCTCAATGGTCCCCGTAGTTCTGCGCGGACAACGCCGGCGCCAGATGATCCCAGATCTCCGCCGTAAGCTGAGTGTAGCGCTGGTTGTGCCGCAACTTCATCAGGTCACGGTCACGCGGCAGGTCGACATCGATGATCTGCTTCACGGTGCCCGGTCTTGGTGTGAAGACCACGCAACGGTCAGCCAGAGCGATTGCCTCGTCGATATCATGCGTGACGAAAAGCACGGTCTTGTTCAGGCTGAGGCAGAGCTTGCGCAGCTGAATCTGCAACCCCAGGCGAAGCTGCGCATCGAGCGCACCGAATGGTTCATCCATAAGGAGCGTCTCGGGATCGTACGCGAGCAAACGTGCGAGCGCGACGCGCTTGCGCATGCCGCCCGAGACTTGCGACGGGTATGATTGCTCGAAGCCCTTGAGGCCAACGAGTTCGATCAGCTCGGATACGCGCGCGTTGATCTGGGATTTCGACAGCCGCTTGATCTCGAGCGGCACAGAAATGTTGCCCACGACATCCCGCCAAGGCAACAAGTGGTCGCTCTGCGTCATGTAGCCGACCGCCGTGTTGTAACCGGCGACCGGCTTGCCGCGGTACGTCACTCTGCCTTCGGTCGGCGCGAACAGCCCGGCTGCCGCGTTCAGTAGCGTTGATTTCCCGCATCCCGAAGGGCCGACCAGGGTGATGAACTCGCCAGCGGCAACGCCCAGATCGATGTCACGCGTCGCTTGGACGCTTCCCTGCTTTACAGGGAACGTTTTTCCGAACCGTTCGAACGTGATGATATCGGGATTGCGATCGGCTACCCGCGCGTGCGCATGCGCCAGAGGCGTATCCTCCAAGATCGTCACGTTTCTCTCCCCCGCCTGCCGCTAACGGACAGGTTTAGTTGTTCACTTATGTATACAAGCATACGTCAAAGAAGTCTGTCAACTTACCAAGCGCCGCCCTTCCAACGGCACGCCGCCGATGCAAAGATGCGCCCAAGACGATCAGCACACGATGAGCACGATGCGAACCTTCGACAACAACCATGCGCGACTGCCTTCCGGCGCAACGCGCCGCGCCCAGATCACGGCAATCCTGCGGGAGGCAATCATCTCGGGCCGGTATGAGATCAACGAAGCGCTGCCAGGCGAGGATGCACTCGCCCGCTCGTTCAATGTGTCACGCACGACGCTGCGACACGCTCTGAGTGATCTTGAAAGCGCTGGCTACATCGAACGGCGCCATGGATTGGGCACTTTCGTGCGACGAGCCCCGGCAGGATTTCAGTTCAACATCCCCATGCGCGCGGCGGAAAACGAGATCGATCGCTGGAAAGGTACAATAGCACGCGTGCACGAATTCGAGTATGTGCGACCGCCCGACGATGTATCGGCGCTTCTTCAATTGTCGAAAGGGCAACTCGCGCAGCGATCGGTCAGAGTAAGGGCCCTGAAGGGACACCCGCTGATCCACCTCACCACGTATGTTCCCGAGGATGTCGGGCGGACCTACACCGCGGCTGAACTCCGCAAGAAGACCTTGCGCAGCCTTCTCGAGCGTGCCGGCCGCGGATATCGCACGGGGGAGCAGACTATCAGCGCGACACTTGCCGACCCCCTTGTTGCTTCATGGCTGGACCTGCAGGTCGGCTCGGCTCTCCTCTTGATCCAGCGCCTCTTGAGGGACGTAAACGGGTGCCCCGTCGAGTATCTGGAGATACGTGCGAGTTCCGAGCGCTATCGGCCCCGGATGACGTTCGAAGCAGATACCGAACGGCCGGACGCGATGCGGCTGCTGGACTTCTCGTCGACTTTTTGACTGATTTGCTTCGCTGGCGTGGGAGCGAGACTGCGTATCGATCGATGTGCTTCCCGCCTCAGACCGCTGCCGCACATGCCCTGGAGCGAGGCGTTGAGCCAATCGTTC
>CAZKZT010000071.1:0-13147 GCA_964557265.1 uncultured Hyphomicrobium sp. | reverse complement strand
CCTCGCGACGATGAGCCACGAGCTGCGCACGCCCATGAACGGCATCCTCGGTATGGCGCGCGTGCTCTCGGGCACGCCGCTCGACGCCGAGCAAGGCGCCTATCTCGACACCATCCGTTCATCGGGCGAAAGCCTGCTCGGCATCATCAACGACGTGCTCGATCTCTCGAAGATCGAAGCCGGCCATATGGGCATGGAGAGCGTCGACTACGCCATCGCCGACCTCGCGCATGACGTCACGGCGCTGCTCGGTCCGACAGCGCGTGCCAAAGACATCGATCTCGCGACATTCCTCGATCCGACGCTGCCCGCCACCATGCGCGGCGATCCGCTCCGCGTGCGGCAGCTGATCACGAACCTGATCGGCAATGCCATCAAGTTCACGGACAAAGGTGGCGTCACGCTTTGGATCGACCATGTGCAGGAAGGCGATGGCCGGATGCTGCGCATCAAGGTCAGAGATACCGGCATGGGCATACCTGCCGACAAGCGCGAACGCCTGTTCAAGCGCTTCTCGCAGGTGGACGCTTCGACGTCGCGCACGCATGGCGGCACAGGGCTCGGCCTCGCGCTCTGCCGCGAGTTCGTTTCCCTGATGTCCGGCCGGATCGCGTGTGAAAGCACACTCGGCGTCGGCAGTGTCTTCACCGTGCTATTGCCGATGACCGCGGCAAGCGATGCCGGTTCCGATGCGCAGGCCCGCGCACGTTCGCGAGCCCTGTCGGGCTGGAGGATCGCGCTCATCGGACGCGACGGTCCGCTTGCCGATGTGCTGCGAGGCTATGCGCTCGCTGCCGACGCGACAATGGAGCGGCTGCCGTGCGGCCCCAACGTGCTGCAGTTGCTCGGCTCGCTCAGCGCCACGTGCATCGTCATGGATGGCGACGCGGCGGGACCGTTCCGTGATGAACTCGTTCGCCAGATTGCCAGCGCGCAGCAAAGCGAAAAATGCTCCACCGCAGCGCCGTTTTTCATGGTCGCCGATGCAGTGTCGGATACCGGCGGGCTGGCTCTCGAATCCGAACAACTGCTTTCGCGTCCCTTCGGACATCATTCATTCGAGAGGATCTGCAACCGGTTGGGCCGCCGGGCCGCAGTCCAGGATAAGCGGCCTGCATCCGCGGCGACGGCAGCACCACAACGGAGTCTCAAGGTCCTTATGGCCGAAGACAACGAGCCCAACCAGCGCGTCGCCAAAGCGATCCTGCGCGGCGCCGGCTACGCGATCGATGTCGCGCACAACGGCCACAAGGTCATCGAACTCGTCGGCCTCAACAGCTACGACGTCGTGCTCATGGATGTGAACATGCCGTCGATGGACGGTCTCGAGGCGACACAGCGCCTGCGCGAGACCGAAGCCGGACGCGCGCTGCCGATCATCGGCCTCACCGCGAGCGTGATGGACGGCGATCGTCAGCGCTGCCTCGAAGCCGGCATGAACGATCATCTGGCCAAGCCGATCGATTGGGATTGCCTGATCACGCTGCTCAACCGCATGGAAGAAGAGATCCACGGCGGCCGAGCAATGGCTTCTTGAGATCCCCGCGGCGCGCAGGGCTCGGCCCGCGCGCCGCACCGCGACGCTACCTGAACAAATAGATCGGGCTCGACCACGCGCGATGCCCGTCCTCCTGCGTGACGCGGACGAAGAGACGTGTGTCGCGTCCTTTCGGTACGGCAACACGCCGCGTCAGGCGCATGCGCGTCTCGCTCATCATCTCAGGCAGCCGTGTCAGCATCACCGCCCGCTCGAGCCCTCCGGCTGAAAAGATATGCGGCTCGACGCCCAGTGCTGCAATTTCCCTGGTGCCGTTGCAGTGTGCCGTCTCGAAGTGGATCGAGCCGGTGTCCGCGTCCGCAAGCCAGACGTCGATGCCGCCGAAATTTCCGGTCGTCACCGCCTTCCATGCCAGCGCGTTGTCCGAACGACCGCGGATGCCCCGGTCGAGGTTCCAGTTGTTGAACATGCGCGCATCGCGGATCGACGTGCCGTCGATGGTCAGCTTGCCGTCCCAGACCGTGGTTCGCGCGCGTCCGCGATACTCGGCGCCTGCATAGACGAGGCGCACGCGGCGGCCGAGATCGCTCTCACCATAGGGGCGCACAGTCTCGATGAGTTGCGGGCCGTCGAAGATGTCGAGCCGCTCGATCGGCGACGACCCCCCGACCTCGACATGCAACTCGATCTCGTCGTCGGCGACCTGCGCGATGTCGCCCATGATCGCGCGGCGGGCGCGCATCGTCGGCGCGTTGGCGAACAGTGACGGATCGCGCTCGAACACGGTCGCATCGCTCGCGCTCGTCGCTTCCACCGACAGAAGCATCCGGTTGCCGGTTGTCCCGTAGTGATGGCGCCGGCGCATGGCCTCGAAGATCGCGTCACGGTCGAGGCGCGGAGCGATGTAGCAGGTCAGGCCGCCTTGCGAGCCGAAGAACGACGCGCCCGGATAGCACGCGCCGGGACGTCCCTTGTGGCCGTCGGAATTGCACACCACGCCGACACGGTAGCCCTTCGCGAAGGCGTCCCAAAGGATCCACTCGAAGGTGCCCCATGCCGAATGCACTTCGACCGCCGTCTCGAGCGTCCCGTCGTGCGCGTAAGTGATGTCGGCGTAGCGTCCGCCGACGTGAGCCATGACGACGCAATCCTTGCCGGCCAGCTTCTCGAACAGCGCGTGCGCGTCATGCGCATCCGCACCTTCGTCGGCCATATCGCCGCCCTCGGTAATCTGCGCATGACTCGAGCGATGGATCGTCTCGCCTTCGCGCCGGTACATCACATTGCGGTCGCCACCGACAGCGGTGTTCGCACTCCACTCGTAGCCAGGAATGCAAACGAAACGCCCGGGCTCATCGAGCTCGGCGGAGAGCGTGTTGAGATCTCGCCAGAACGCGCCGGTGATCTGGAAGTCGTTGCCCTGGTGGCTCATCACATCGAGGCAGGCGCGATCACGACCGAACAGGAAGTAGTCACGCGCCGGATTGGTGCCGAGGGTTTCGTCGGACTGGCCGTGTGTGTCGGCCCAGAAGTGGACGCGCTCTGTCGCGGCATCCACGATGTGCAGCGGATTGCTCCGCGCGAGAACGGCACCATCCTCGCCGAGCACGTCGATCGTGACATCGCCCGCCTCTGCAACCTTGAGCCCATCGAGGGTCAAGCCGAACGTCCCTTCCTTGAGTTCCGCGGTGTCAGGCAGTCCTTGGATGGCGCGTGTCGGCTTCAGACGAACGGTGCGCGCGACGCGATCCGATGGATTGCCCCACTTGTCATCCACCTTGATACCGAAGCGGAACGGGGCACCCGCACGCACCATCGTCGGCAGCAGTGCGTGCCATGTGATCCCCGCGCCCGGCACGATTTCGATCGCGGGGCTCACGGGCAGCGCCACGTAGTCGTAGGTCGCAATCGCGTCGACGAGAACATGGAACTCGAAATGCTTCTCGCAGTACGTCTGCACGCGAACACCGGGCGCGCCGCCGCGCGTATCACCGAAGCGCACCGTGATCGTGTCGCCAGGCGCGAGGAAGTGCTTCATCACGCCGATGTAGAGCGACCGGCTCCAGGGCCGGATGTTGCGCTTGAACTCCCAGCGCGCTTCGAGCGTGGCGCCATTCGATGCTTCGAGCGTCGTGTAGCCTGGCGCCTTTGGATCATCGAATTGGACGGGGCCGAAGTCGGTCGCGAAACGGAAGGCGATCTTGAGGCTGCCGGTATCGTCGATGCCGAACGCGCCAGCGGTATAGGTCAGCGTGAAGGTCTGATAGGAGCCAGCTTCGATGCGGCCGGTTGGCGTCAGTGTGGCGCTTCCCATCAATTCAGGGCGGAACGTCGAGTAGGGCATTCTGGCGTTTCCCGATTTTTCTGGCGCACTGCGGCGCCTTGGATACGTCGTCGGCCGCAATCGGATCGGTCTGATCAGATCCCGGCGATGATGCAGTAGAGTGAGGTGACGAGCAGAACCAGAAGCGTGCCCATCATCCCGATCATGCGATAGACCAGCGTCTCATCAAGCTGGCTGATGCCGTACGCGTGCGAGATGCGCGTGACGAGCAGGGTCAGGCCAAGCAGATGCACGTAGAGCGAACCGAGACCCAGGTGTTGCGACAGCGCCAGCAGCAACAGAGCGAGCGGCACGTACTCGGTAAAATTCCCGAGCGCCCGGATGCGCCGAGTGAGCCCTGGATCGCCACCGTCGCCGAGCGTCGTCTTGACCCGGCGCCGCGCCATCGACACGCTCGCCATCAGGACGATCAGCAGCAGACCGTGTAACCCGGCGTAGAGCGCGGCCGTCCGCATGGTGTTTCTCCCCGAGCCTCGTGATGCCGATGGCGCCGCCGGATCAACGCCCGATGTTCATCTCAGGCAACGGTACGATTTCGATACCTGCGGCCTCCATGCCCGCGCGCGCCGCCCGCGCGACCGCGACGCCTGTCGCCTCGTCGCCGTGGACGCACAGCGTATCGATCCGCGCCTTGATCACTTTCCCGGACATCGACACCACTTCGCCGTCGCGCACGAAGCGCACCGCCTGCGCGGTCGCCGTCGCAGGATCCTTGTGCACGCTGCCGGGCAGCGACCGCGACGCAAGCTGTCCGTCGTCGGCATACGCGCGATCGACGAAACCTTCGACTGCGACCCGCAACTCGAGCTTGCGCGCGGCGTTCTCCATTTCGGAGCCGAACGGTGCCACGAAGATGATGTCGCGGTCGACAGTCCGCACCGCGCGGGCGATCGCCATCGCGTAGTCGAGGTCGACGGCGGCCATGTTGTTGAGGGCGCCATGCGGCTTCAGATGCGTGACCTTGAGACCGCCGTAGGTCGCCATGCCCTGCAGTGCCCCGATCTGATAGGCGACGAGGTACTCGAGCTCCGTCGCCGACATCTTGATCTGACGGCGGCCGAAGCCCCAGAGATCGTTGAATCCCGGATGCACGCCGATACTGACACCCTTGTCGCGCGCCAACGTCACCAGCCGGTGCATGGTGTTGGCGTCGCCCGCATGCATCCCGCACGCGACGTTGGCCGACTTCACGATATCCATCATCGCGACGTCATTGCCGATGTCATAAGCGCCAAAGCCTTCGGCGATGTCTGCATTAAGATTGACTTTGGTGGTCATTCTGGCTTCCTCGAAACTGTGGGGTGGTGCGTCGACGCGACGCCCGTCGTCGTCTGGCGCGGGCTCTACAGGAGTGGTAGCAGCCGACGCCTGCCTCGCCAAGCGGACGCCGTAAATGCAACGGTGCCATGAGGGGGGCGGTTTCGTAATAGAGAACAATGATGTCCGACAGCAGCCCTGCGAGGGCCCGCTTCCTGGCGAGTGGCGATACGGCCCTCGTGGTCGAATTCGGCGACCGGATGGACCGCCATCTGTCGGCGCTGGTGCTCAACCTGCACCGGCGGCTGCGCGATGCCGACCTCGCTGGTGTCGTCGAGACGGTTCCGACCTTTCGTTCGCTGCTCGTCCACTACGATCCGTTGGTCGTGCGCGCGAACGAGCTGAAGGCGCAACTCGCACCGCTGCTCGACGGTCTCGAGGCGGAAGCGATGGTCGGCCATCGCTGGATGTTTCCCACGTGTTACGACGGGGAGGAATTTGCCCCGGACCTCGCGGACGTCGCCCGCCTCACCGGCACGACTCCGGCCGAAGTCGTCGCCTTGCACAGCACCGTCGAGCATCTCGTCTACGTCATTGGCTTTCTGCCGGGCCTGCCCTATCTGGGTGATCTTCCAGCGCGGCTCGAACTGCCGCGGCGCACGAGCCCGCGCATCAAGGTTCCCGCGGGGTCGGTCGCCATCGCGATGAACCAGACCGTCATCTATCCGCTCGAAAGCCCCGGCGGCTGGCACATCATCGGGCGGACGGCGGTGCCGCTGTTCGATCCGCGCCGCGGGCAACCGGTGCTTCTTTCACCCGGCGATACCGTGCGGTTCATACCCGTCGAGCGCGCCGTCTATGACGACATGAAAGCCGCGTACGATGAAGGCGTGTTCGACGTCGACACGCTCAGGGGATACGAATGACGGCGCACCTGCGTATCATTGCCGGTGGTCTCGGCACGTCGGTGCAGGACGCCGGTCGCCTCGGCAGCCAGCGGCTCGGCATCCCGACGGCTGGCGCGCTCGACCGCGTCGCCATGGCGGCCGCGAATACGATTGTCGGCAATCCACCGGCCACCGCAGTGCTGGAGATGCTCTATCTCGGCGCGACGTTCGAAGTCGCCGCTGACAGCGCACGCGTGGCGTGCGTCGGTCCTGGTGCGCATCTCGAAGTCGACGAGGGTGGTGCGGTGCGCCGCGTCAAAGCGAACCAGAGCGTGCGGCTTGCACGCGACGCGCGGGTGCGTGTCGTGGTCGGCGCGAACGCGATCTCATGCGTGCTGGCGATCGAAGGCGGCATTGCGCTCACGCCGGTCATGGGCAGTCTCTCCACCTATGCCCGCGCGCGCATCGGTGGCTTCGAGGGACGCGTGCTTGCCGCCGGCGATCTGCTGCCGCTCACCCTCGCGGCGGTCGACGAGCGCACCGAGATCATGCTGCCCGACCTCGATCTCGCCGTACCTCAGCGCATCCGCGTCGTGCTCGGGCCGCAGGACGACTACTTCGGCGCGGACGCGTTGGCGACATTTCTCGGCCAGCCCTATCAGGTCACGCGCGCGGCAGATCGCATGGGGCTCCGGCTGGACGGTCCGCAGCTCGTCCATGCCAGAGGGTTCAACATCGTCTCGGATGGCATCGCGCCCGGATCGATCCAGGTGCCGGGCGACGGCTTGCCGATCATTCTGCTCGCCGATCGCCAGACAACGGGCGGCTATCCCAAGATCGCGACCGTGGCCAGCGTCGACCTGCCGGCGCTCGGACGCGTTGGGCCTGGTGCGCCGCTCCATTTCGAGGCGGTCAGCGTCGAAGCGGCCGAAGACTTGCGCCGCGCTCAAGCTGAGATCGAGGCTGGCTGGCGCAATGCGCTGAAGCCCGTGGAAGCCGAGATCGGCATCCGCGAGACGCGCCTCTATGAAACCAACCTGATCAGCGGCGTCGCCGACGCATGGATGGGCGACTGACGGCGCGCTATCCGCCCGCACCGAGCAACGCCATCAACAACAGCACGACGAAGACGATCGCGAGCGTCATGCCGAGGGGACTGGAGAGGGCGTTGCGCGACGTCTCCACGGACGGCGGCGGCGGCGCATCAATGGGCCGGTCCGACACCGGCCGGTCGTAATCGCTGCTGGCCATACGAGATCCTCCGGGTTGCACTGTTGCGGTGAAACTCGGAGAGGGTGCGCTATGTTCCCCGCAGCACCTGGCGCGCCGCTTCGTCGAGCGAGACGCGCCCGTCGAGGAGATCGTCGGCGAGCGTATCCATCCGCGCGCTGCCACCCGCGCGGATGCGCTGCGCCAGCTGTTCGGTGGCGGCGCGGGCGATGAGCAGGCGGGCGCGACGGCGGCGGCGATCCGCCACCGGGACCGCCAGCGCCCGGTCGGCGATCGGTGCGGCCGCATCCCACAGCGCATCGATCCCGTCACCGGTGGTCGCGGTGCACTTGAGCACGGGCACGCCGCCCTCATGAGCGCTCGCGCGGATCGATACGGCACCGCGGAGCTGGGCGAGCGTCGCGTCGGCGTCCGGCCTGTCACCCTTGTTGACCACGAGAATGTCGGCGATCTCCAGAAGGCCCGACTTCATCGCTTGGATGTCGTCGCCGAGCCCAGGCGCGTTGACGACGATCCGGACGTCGGCCACCTCGGCAATGTCGATCTCGCTCTGGCCGGTGCCGACGGTCTCGATCAGCACAATGTCGAAGCCGGCAGCGTCAAGCGCATCCACAACCCGAACCGCTGCGGGTGAAAGCCCACCCAGCGCACCGCGGCTGGCGACGGAGCGCACGAACACGCCGTCGTCATCGAGCGCCGCCGTCATGCGCACCCGGTCACCGAGAATGGCGCCGCCCGAGACCGGGCTCGACGGATCAACCGCGACGACGCCGACCGTCAGGCCACGCTGGCGCAGGAGAGCAATCAGCGCATTGGCGAGCGTCGACTTGCCGGCGCCGGGCGGACCGGTGATGCCGAGGAGCCGCGCGCGCCCGAGGTGCGGCCGCATCGCCTGCAGCAGTGCCGCGAGGCGAGGGGCGGCACGCTCACACTCGGTCGCAGCCTCGGCGATCGCGCGGCGTTCACCCGCCCGCATCCGCACGACGAGGTCGGCCGGGTCCGACGGCACGCGGCCGCGCGGCGCAGGAGGTTCGAGCGGCTCGGTGTCGGTGCCGGTGGTCATGGTCCACAGATACGGGCCGGCTGGCGGCGTGGCAACGCGGCGTGCGGGAAATCATTGGGACAGGGCGCTGCCAGAGCCCGGCATCGGGCGCCGGGGCGAACGAAAACCACCGCGTTTCGGGCTCTTTTGAAAGCGCTCGTCGTTCGCATAATATATATTATGGAATATAATTGGATGCCGGGGGGCCGATATGACCCTCCCAACGGATCCCGGCTTGGGCGCCGCATCAACCGTTCCCAGCGGCCCGCGACTGCGACAGCTCCATCGCCCGCCGAATGATCCGCTGCGCGCCCGGCGTCATCCGGTAGCCGTCGATCTCGGCGACGGGCACGAACCGCGCGTCGCGGACATCTGTCGCCGCGCACGGCGTCCCGGCCTCGCAGCGCCCCCAGAACACGGTCAGCACATAATGTGCGGTCAGCACGCCGTCGCCATTGCGGATGATGACGTCGTGAACATCGACGAGCCCGCTGAGGACGACGTCGAGGCCGGTCTCTTCACTGATCTCGCGCACGGCCGCCGCGCGCGCCGTCTCGCCGGGCTCGATATGGCCACCGGGCAGACTCCAGGTTCCCGGCAGCGCGCCCTTGCCCCGCTCGACGATCAGAACCTCGCCATCGCGGAAGATCGCAGCGCTGGCCGCGGGGCGCGGCCACCCGGGGCGCTTGAGCGCTTCCTCTGCCACGCGGATCTCCCTCAGGTTGCCTCAGCCATCGGCGACGGAAAATCATAGAGCCGTGTCGGATTGGCGGAAAGGATCTGTGCGATCGTCTCGCGATCGCCGGTCCACGCCGCGACGGCACTGACGAGGCGCCCGTAGTCGATCGGGTGATAGTCGATCACCGGCGGCGCGCGCGATGATGTGCGGCTGTGGTTGGCGAGATGAGGCCAATCGGTCCCGAACACCATCCGCTCCGGATTGAGCGCGATCAGCGCCCGCGCCAGTGCGTGGGCCTCCGGCGTGCCGTGCAGATCGGGCGACACACGGTAGACGCCCGACAGCTTCACCCAGAAGCGTCCGCCATCGACCAGACGGCGCAGCGTGGCGAAGTGTGGATGCGCGGCGCCCTCCACCGCGTCGATCTTGGCCATATGGTCGAGCACGATGTCGACGCCCAAAGCGTCGAGCGTCGCCGCATTGTCCGCGATGACATCGAGGTCGGTGTAGATCTGAATATGCCAGCCAAGCGGCCGGATGCGCGCAGCCACGCGGATCAGCAACTCCTGGACCGTCGTGCCTCGCGGTCCTCCGGCGCTGATCAGATTGAGCCGGACACCGCGCGCGCCCGCGGCGTGCATCTGTGCGAGCGCCGCGTCGCTCTCGTTGCCGTCGATCACGACGACTGCACGCAGCCGCTCGGGTTGCTCGGCCACCGCATCCAGGGTGCGGCTGTTGTCTGTGCCATAGGCGCTGGGTTGCACGATCACCGCCCGCGCGAACCCGGCGCGGTCGAGGCGCGCGACCAAATCCGCGACCGGCGCCGGCGGTGGCGTGTAGCTGCGCTCGGCGGCAAGCGGATAGCGATCGTACGGCCCGAAGATGTGCGTGTGGCAATCACAGGCGCCAGGCGGCGGCACGAACGCGGCGGGCGTTGGATCGCGGTACATCGCTCACGTCACCAGCGAGATCAGCGTCGTCTGCTCCAGCGTTTCGCCGTACCATGCCGTGATCGCCGCCTTGCGCTCGCCGAGATACCTGGGCGCGCCGCCCTCCAGCACCATCGGCAGATCATGCCCTGGCAACAGCACGCTGCCCGGCTTCTGCTTCCACAGCCGCCAGATCAACTCGATCGTGTTGCGCGTGACAGCGGGATCGTACGTCATGTCGGCTTCGAGCGTCAGCAGCTCGACGCGGTTCTTGGCGGCGTCGCCGGTAAAGATGATGTCGCGCTCGGCACCTTCGAGAGCGAAGATGAGATGCCCCGGCGTATGTCCGGGCGCATCATGCGCAACCATGCCCGGCAGCACCTCGTCACCCGCCGCGATGCGCACCAGCTGCGGCGAACCCGCGAGCTCGCGCACATAGAGCTCCGGCACCGGCGTGATGCCCCACGGTTCGGCGACCGACCAATCGAGTTCGCTGCCGCCGATGTGGATCCGCGCCTTGGGAAACATCACCCAATTGATCGCGTGATCGTAGTGCGAATGCGTGAGGATCACGTCGGTCACGTCGGCGGGTTTGAGGCCATGCGCCGCGAGCTGCTGCTGGATCAGGCTGCGCTGGCTGAACGCGCCGACATCGACGAGCGCGACCCTCCCCTCCCCGCGCAACAGCGCAATCGTGCTCCAGCCGAGGCTGCCGTGACACACCGACTTGCCCGGATAGCCCTGCACCAGAATGTCCAGGTTGTAGCGCCCGATTTTCATGACCTCTCCGCGTTGCCGCTCTACTGCGTCAGCACGATCTTGCCGAAGTGCTGGTTGGCCTTCATATGCGCGAGCGCGGCCGCCGCATCCTCGAGCGCAAATGTCTTGTCGATGGGCAGCGCCAGCTTGCCGGACTCGACGGCATCCCACAGATCGGCACGCATCAGCCGGTTGATCTCGCGGACCTCCTCCACGGAGCGCGTGCGGAACGTGACGCCGATGTAGTCGACGCGCTTCGCCGCATGGAGATCGAAATCGAACGCGCCCGTGAAGCCGCCGAGGCGCCCGACGTTGACGATGCGGCCGAGAACCTTCGCCGCCTTCAAGTTGCCGTTCGCCACCGGCGCTGAAATCTGATCGACGATGAGGTCGACGCCCTTGCCGTCGGTGGCCTTGATCACGGCGTCGGGCCATCCGGCATCGAGCGTATCGATCGCGAGATCGGCACCGAACTCCGCGAGCCGCGCGCGCCGGCCCGCGTTGGTCGACGAGCCGATCACGACGCCGGCGCCCATGTGCTTGGCGATCCGCAATCCCATCAGCCCCACGCCGGAGCTGGCCCCCTGGATCAGCACGCTCTCGCCCTTCTTGAGACGGCCCGCCGTCACGATCGCATTGTGCATCGTCTGCAACGCGATGGGCAGCGTCGCCGCCTGTGCGAAGCTCATGTTGTTCGCCGGTATCTTCGCGACGCGGCCGTAATCCGTGACAGCGTATTCCGCATAGCCCGCATTGCCCGAGCACATCACCCGGTCACCAGCTTTGATGCCGTGCACCTGCGCGCCGACTTCGGCAACTTCGCCTGCGAACTCGAGACCCATGATCGCGCCAGCGCCACCGTTGCGCCCATGCGAGCCCCCGGACGCCATGATCAGATCCGCGCGATTGAGACCGCTCGCGCGGACACGCACCAGGACCTGGGTCGGCCCGGGCGTCGGTTTCGGGACTTCACGCAGCTCCGCTCCGGATGCGCCGACGACAATCGCTTTCATCATTGTTTGATCCTCCCGCGCGCAGGCGATTTCCTGCTGTTGGGCGAGATCATAACCGATGACGGCGCGCCGTTAAGGCTTATTGCGTGCGGGGCTGATGCGCCTCAGGGCCGGTAGCCTTCGAAGGTCACGGCATCCGCCCAGCGGGCGGCGATCGCGCGGTCGCGCTCGGTGCGGACCGTCCAGGTGAAGAGCGGCAGCCCCATGCCCTCGCGGATGAAGCGTGTGATCGGCGATGGCAGTGCGCGCACGTGGTAGGAGAAGAACGACGGCTCGGCCGGACGGCTTTCGAGCAGGTATGTGAGGCTGATCGCGCGCGATGCGTCGATCTTCGCGCCCCACCAGTTGTTGACGGTGAAGTCCGTCGCGACGATCCCACGCGGAATATCCGGCGCCAGATCACGGCAGCGCGCCATGATTCCTGGATCAAACGACATCAGCGCCAGCGGACCTTTGTAGCCCTTCGAGATCTCCGCGACCGCCTCGAGGAAGCGCGGCGCGGGCGGCTCCCAGTCGCTTTTGATCTCGACCAGCAGCGGCACGCGCCCGCCCACGAGGTCGAGGAATTCGGCGTAGGTCAGGATCGGCGTATCCTGGCCGCGGTAGCGCAACTTCGCAAGTTCGGCCGGCGTACGTTCGCTGATCAGACCTTCCGCATCGATCAACCGCTTCAAGGCCGCATCGTGAAACACCATCGGCGTGCCATCCGACGCCGGCTGAAGGTCGCACTCGATGCCGTAGTTGCCCGCGATCGCGGCGAGAAACGCAGGGCCGGTGTTTTCGATGATGCCAGCATTACGGTCGTGCAAACCGCGATGCGCGATCGGCCGGATGAAGGTCTCGCGGTCGAGCATGGGAGTCTCTCTGTTGGGTGCCGTGACAGGAGCAGTGTCGATCGCTGCCAGATATAGCGTTGCGCCGACTGGCCCGCCACTCAGGACGACGCCGCGCGACGCGCCTGCGCCTCCATCAACTCGTCAGCGAGCATCAAGGCCGCCATCAGCAACAAGCGCCCGTCGCCCGCCGCGGCAAATTCACCCGCCAACGAGTCGACCCGGTGGCGCACGATGTCCGCGAGCGCCAGCAACCGCTCCTCCTCGCCGTCGCCGCACTCGATGCGATAGGTCCGCCCGTTGATCGTAATCGTGGCCTGGCCCATCGCTCGCTTCCCCCGCGCCCGTCAATCGTCGACGAGACTGCGGAGTGAATCGATCACCCAATCGATGCGATTGACGACCTCCTCGCGGCTTTCCTGGAGCTCACGGATGCGCGCTTCCGCCTTGGCGAGTGCCGCCTGCAAATGTTCCCGCTCGCTTTCGAGCCGGACCACACGCGCCATCAGGGACGGCGCGTCGAGCGGCACCGTGTTGGCGCCAGCGGCCGCGCGGCGGGCCGTCGATTTGGCCGCGGTCGCGCTGCTGCCCTTGCTGGTCTTTGCCGCGCGCTTCGCCGGTGCTTTGGAAGCGATAGGCTTCGCAGCGGGCGCCCGCGCCGGAGACGCTTTGGCAG
>CAZKZT010000070.1:7853-13281 GCA_964557265.1 uncultured Hyphomicrobium sp. | reverse complement strand
GGCGAGGTCAGCCAGCAGCTCTACGGCATCATGTACGAGGTCCAGCGGACAATGGCCGACCTATCCGATCGCATTCAAGCGATCGGGGCGGGCGGTCAGAGCGCCGATGGATTGCGCGACGTCGGACGCGGACTCGAGGACGTCGTCGGGCAGATGCGCGCCGAGCAGAAGATCGTCCGCGAGTGGGTCGACGAGCAGGCGGCGCGCCAGTCGGAGATGACGTCGGCGCTGCGCGACCTCGCCGGCCGGATGCCGAGACGGGGTGGATCGTAAGCATGGCCGGTGGCAGGTCGCGGCGATCGAACGAGTACGGCGAGTTCTGGCCGGGCTATGTCGATGTGCTGTCGACGCTGCTGCTTGTGTTCATCTTCCTGCTGTCGCTGTTCATGCTGGCGCAGTACTTCGTGAGCCAGGAATCGGGGCGCAAGGATTCCGCGCTGGGAAAGCTCAACCTCCAGATCGCCGAGCTGACGAGCCTGTTGTCGCTCGAGAAGGGCAAGGCGCGGACGCTCGAGGACGAGCTGGCCTCGATCCAGGCGACGCTGTCTGCGGCCAAGGCCGAGAGCTCGCGGCTTTCAGGGCTCGCCGGTCTTGGCGAAGAGCGCGCGGGCGCCGCCGAAGCGCGTGCCACCGCGCTCGCCAAGGAACTCGCCGGCCAGAAAGAAGTCTCCAACGAGGCGCTCGCCCGGGTCGATCTGCTCAATCAGCAGCTGCTTGCGCTGCGCCGCCAGATCGCCGCGCTGAATGAAACGCTGCAGGCGGCGGAAGCAAAGGACAAGGATTCGCAGGCCCGCATCTCTGATCTCGGGGCGCGCCTCAATGTGGTTCTGGCCCGTCAGGTGCAGGAGTTGCAGCGTTACAGGTCGGATTTCTTCGGCCGCCTGCGCGAGTTGCTGCGCGACCGCAAGGATATCCGCGTGGTGGGGGACCGCTTCGTCTTCCAGTCGGAGGTGCTGTTTCCCTCCGGGCAGGCGACGATGACGCCGGAAGGGCTGGCAGCGATCGACCAGCTCGCCTCCGCGATCGTCGAACTCGAACGCCAGATCCCGAAGGAAATCGGCTGGGCCCTGCAGGTCGACGGACACACGGATGCGCGGCCGATCGCAAGCAGCGCCTTTCCCTCGAACTGGGAGCTGTCGAGCGCGCGCGCCATCAGTGTCGTCAAATATTTGATCAGCCGGGGTGTACCGCCCAACCGGCTGGTGGCTGCGGGCTATGGTGAATTCGCGCCGCTCGAAGATGGCGCAGGCGACGAGGTTCTGCGGCGCAACCGGCGCATCGAACTCAAGCTGACGAATCGCTGATCGCGGCCGCAAGATCTCTCCGCCCGAGCTTGAACGGCTCTAAAGTAGTGCTATTTGAGGCTTTACGGGGCTGCTTGATTGCGATCAAGACGCCTGCCGAGCTATAATGCTGACTGCTGAGCTGATAAAACACTGGATGTTGACCCCAATAGTCGGGTATTCCACTCCCAGAGTGAGGGGCCGGGATATTGCGGCCTGTCGAATGGTTGAGCGCGAGGCGCAGGATGAGCGAGAAGATGCACGACGGTCATGGTCATATGGGTCATCATCATGAGGCCTGTGGCGCGCCGCGCACCGAGCGGGAAGTGATCGACCTTCTTCGGCAGGCACGCCTGCGCCCGACCCGCCAGCGGCTTGCGCTCGGCTCGCTGCTGTTCACCGATCATGGGCGTCACGTCACCGCCGAACTGCTGCACGCGGAAGCGGTGGCGAGCGGCGAGCGCGTTTCGCTGGCGACGGTGTACAACACGCTTCATCAGTTCAAGCGCGCCGGTCTCGTGCGTGAACTCGCGATCGATGGCACGCGGACCTACTTCGACACCAACACGTCGAACCACAGCCATTTCTACGTCGAGCACAACGGCCAGCTGATGGATATTCCGGAGGGCTCGATCCGGGTCGATGGCCTGCCGATGCCGCCGAAGGGCATGCGCATCAGCCATGTCGATGTGGTGGTCCGCCTGATCGACGATCCCGTCGAGTAAGCGCCAGCAGGGTCTGAACCGGCCCGCCAGATAGCGATCCGGCCGCTCGCGGCCCCGACATGCAGCGATATCCTGTGCCGCCTCGACATACCGTCGCGGGCGGCACAATTCGTTATGGTTCGGGGTGGTTCGCCTGAAAGGGGTGCGCCCGGCGAGCGCGGACGGGGGGCGTTGACGCTCGCCGGGAATTGATCGCCCGTGGGGACATCGACGATCACACCTGAAACGCCCGCGACGCAGGACGGTTCCCGATCAACACATTTTGTTTCTGCTGATGACGTTGCCGTCGGGTGATCGTCGCGAAAAAACGGGCATTGATCACAGCATCTTCACGTCTGCTGCGTACGCTGGCCGACAGCTGACGACGCGGTCGAGCGCCCGGTGCGTCAACAAGGGCGTAGAGCCTCGACACGTGACGCGTATAAGGCCGCGCAAGAGAGCGCAGCGGCGCGCGGCAGAGGGCAGGCTCATGATCAAGGCGCGAGATTTGATAACCGGTGCGGCCTTCGGCCCCGACACGGTGAAAGATCTCCAGGCAGCTTTCGCCCAAGCGTGGGACGCCCTGGCGCCGGGCGTTCCCGAGGAAGAGCATGAGGCCGTGCGCGCGCGCCTGGCGCGGACGCTGTTGGCGCTTCGCAGCGGCGAGCCTCTGTCAGCCGCGACGCTGCGCGATGCTGCGCTGAAAGTGATGCGCGCTCAGTACCGCTTGGGTCTGGGAGAGGCGCAGCATGCGAACGCAGAGCCTCCACGCCGAGCATCCGACGTTCGCTGAGGGGCGGGCCGATACGGGTTAGGCGCGGGCGCCGGCCGGAATGGTCGGCGGTGCCGTGTTGAGCGCGTCGATCGCGAAACCGGCGGCCTTCTTGTAGCCCGCCATGAACGCGGCGCGCTCGGCTGGTGCGATCACCTCATCGATGTTGTCGAACGTGCCGCCACAGCGTTGATCGACGATGTTGAGCAGCCCGAACGGTCCGGCGCCGCGATTGCGCAGGACGAGTTGGGAGATTGGTCCGCAGAGCTTCGTGTCATAGGCCGCAAGGGCAGCCGGCGTGACTCCATGGGCGACGATCGCGGCACCGAGCACGCGGGCATCCACGATAGCCTGGCTCGCGCCATTGGAGCCGGTGGGATACATGGCGTGCGCGGCATCGCCGAGAAGGGCCACCGGGCCATCGTGCCACGTCGCGACCGGATCGCGATCGATCATCGGGTTCTCGAACACGGCCTCCGAGCCACGGATCAGTGCAGGTACGTCGAGCCAGTCCCACGACCATCCGGCGAAGTGGTGGATGAAGTCGCTCGTGCTCGCATGGCGGAACCAGCCGCGCTGCCTCCAGCCCTCGCTGCCATCCATCGTCGCCTCGGCGATCCAGTTGATCATTGCGAGGCCAGTGCCGGGATCGGGCGCGGAGATCGGATAGATCACCATGCGATGGCGATGCGTGCCGAGGCCGACAAACGAGGAGCCGGTACGGATCGGCTTTGCCCAAGAGGTGCCGCGCCACATCAGAGCGCCGCCCCAGTGGATCGGCGGCTGATCAGGATGCATCTGCGCGCGCACCGCGGAGTGGATGCCGTCCGCACCGACCAGCAGCGCGCCGGGCATCTCGGTGGCCGCGCCCGACGTGTCCTCGATCAGCGCGGTGACGCCGCCGTCGTCGGACTTGCGATAACCCGTCACGCGGGCGCCGAGCTGCACTGCGCCGGCTCCCAGGCGCTCAATCACTTTCGCGTAGAGCAGCATATGAAATTGGCCGCGATGCACCGCGATCTGCGGCCAGCGGTATCCGGCGAGCGTTCCGCGCGGTTCGGCATAGATGTCGTTGCCGTTGAGCCCGACGAGCGCCCACTCCTTGACCGGGATGCCGACCGTGGCGAGATCGGTCTCACCGATGCCGAGGTCGTAGAGCTCACGCACCGCATTGGGCTGGAGATTGATCCCGACGCCGAGCGGCCGCATTTCACGCACCGTCTCGATGACGACGCAGCGCACGCCGATCTGGTGCAGCGTCAAAGCCGTCGCGAGACCGCCGATGCCGCCGCCGGCGATGATGACGGGGGCGGTCATTTCACCTTCTCGTTCGGGTACACCCCCCACAGTTTGACCTGCTCGATGTGGCCGCGATAGTCGCCGACCGAGATCTGGCACCAGCGGCCATCGCAATGGCGGATGTCGCAGACGACGCCGGGTTCGAGCAACGCGACGGTCGCCGCCGACGTTGACGGCTCGCGCAGGAGACGCACGGTCTTTGCCGCGCCTGACGTCTGCTCCTCCACTGCCCAGCTCGCCACGACGGCTGTCCGGCGGGCTGACAGCAGCGCGTGCGCAACCCATCCGACGCTGCCATCCTGATCGCGCACCTGGCGCCAGTTCTCGAACTCCTGGATCACCTCGAGCGGCAGGCCGACGCGATTGAACACCCACAGCACTTTATGATCGGTGCCGGGCCCCTGCCGGATCTGCACGCGATCGGACTTGAGGCTGACGAAGCGCGGCAGCGGCAGGCCGGTTGCGCCGATTCCGGCAGGCTGCGGGAACGCACCGGTGCCGGTTTGAGCCGCAAGAGGCGTGGCTGATGCGGCGAGCACTGCGGCGAGCGTGCCGATCGCCATGAGGCGGCAGGTCTCAGCATATTTCCGCAGACGCGCCACCATGCCCTTGGTCTCGAAATCCCGCTGCAATCCGTCCCGCTCCGTCCGTCGGCGTGCAACAGGCCATGTCCGGCACCGCGCGCACTGCGGGTTCACATTTGTCCGATCATGGCCGCGGCGACAAGGGGCGCCATCATGCCGGAGCATAACCCATCCGCGGGGTATTGATGGGGCCGAATCGTGTCCGGTGCCGGGGCCGCAAGGATCGCGGGCTGGCATCCGGGTTGCGGTCTGGCAGTGTCGCCGCTACCACTCACCCTCGAATCCATCTCCGCCCCCTCTGTTCCCTGGGGCGTCAACCCGAGCAGGTACGCCGTGGCCGGTCACAGCCTTCCTTCGACGATCATGTCCTTCTTTGTGCCTGTACACCGAGACGGATGGAAGTTCCTCGCCATCGCGGCGGTAGCGGCGTTGCTGTTCCTGATGATCTGGTCGCCGCTCGGCTGGCTGCTGGTCATCGTTGCGCTCTACATCGCCTATTTCTTCCGTGACCCTGACCGCGTGACTCCCCTGAGGGAAGGACTCGTGGTTTCGCCGGCTGACGGCAGGGTTTCGGCAATCGAGCGGGTTCGGCCACCGGCGGAACTGGGCTTCGGGGCCGAGGAGCGCCAGCGCATTTCGGTGTTCCTTTCGGTGTTCGATGTTCACATCAATCGCGCGCCGGTTGCTGGACGGATCGTCCGCTCGGTTTATGTGCCGGGTGCATTCGTCAACGCAGCGCTCGACAAGGCCAGCGCCGACAATGAGCGCCGGGCGCTGGTCATCGCC
>CAZKZT010000070.1:0-7843 GCA_964557265.1 uncultured Hyphomicrobium sp. | reverse complement strand
GGCCGTCGGCGAACGCTGCGGCCTGATCCGCTTCGGCAGCCGCGTGGATGTCTATCTGCCGGTGGGCAAGACGGCGCAGGTCGCGGTTGGCCAGACGGCCATCGCGGGCGAGACCGTGCTCGCGGATCTGAGCTCGACCGAGGCGGAGCGCGAAGCGCGGTTGGGGTAGCTTTTGGTGGCGCCGGTCGGCAACGGCTTCGCCTATTGCCGCCGGCGCGGCCACTTACCCGGTCTCATCCGACAAGGCGCTCTTCGAGCGCTCTGACTTCAGACGCCCCTTATGCGGTAGCGATCGAAGATCGCGCTGCAAGTCGCCAACCGGCGAGGCGGCGGCCGCGGCGCCAGTAGCCGAAGGCGTTGGCGTCCGCGGAAAGCAAAAAGCTACGCAGCGCGTAGCGCTGCGTAGATCATCGTGCATCCGGCCAGCACCATCATGACTTCTAGAATGCCGGCGTAGTGACGCGCGTCGAGGCGCATGACGATAGATTTGGCGAAGTAGGAGCCGATCATCAACGACGCGCCGACAATGAGACCCTTCGCAATCGTCTCCCACGGCAGAACGCCGTACGTTCGGAAAACCAGCGATTTGACGAGGCTCACCGCGCCGGAACCGACGGCCTCCGTGGAAATGTAGGCGCCTTTTGTCAGGCCGTAAGCGAGGAAGAACGGCGTGTTGAGCGGCCCGGTCGATGCCACGAGGCCGGTCAGGAAGCCGATTGCCGCGCCGACCGCGGCGAGCCCCCAGAGATTGACCGAGAAGCCGCGCGCGGTGAGCCAGCGGCGCATTGGCACGACGGCAATGAGGAACACGCCGAGCGCGGCCTCGACCATGCGCGCATCGAGCGCGATCAGCGTGCGGGCGCCAAGTGCGGCGGCGGGGATCGCGGTCGCGCAGTAGGCGGCGTTGGCGCGCCAGTCGACCTCGCGCCACCAGATCGCGACACGCATCCAGTTCGCGAGCACGCTGGCGATCGCCATGATCGGCACCGCCTCTTTCGGGCCGAAGCCGAATACGAGCACGGGCATCATCAGGATCGACGCGCCAAAGCCGACGACGCCACCGATGACGCCACCTGCCAGACCGAACACGAAGATGAGCAGCCAGATCATGCGGGCGGTTCGATCTGATGGCGCGCAACAGCTTGGGGCGCGTGACCAACGTCACGAGAACCCGGTGGCTGGAGCCGCCAGCAATGCGTGGTGGATCAGATGCGCCGGATGACGCACCGCGAGGCTACGCTGAATCGCGTCGCGCGGTCCAGTCGCCTACCGTCTGTCACTGGCCGCCAGACGCCGTTCGATGAACAGCGAGTAGCGCGACATCCCGAAGCAGAAAATCCAGAAGACGAGGCCGGCGAACACGTAGCCGGTCATGCCCGTCGACGGCGAGAACCACTTCGCGTCGGTCTGGTTGAGCTGCACGATGCCGAGCAGGTCGAAGATGCCGATGATGAGGACGAGGCTCGTATCCTTGAAGAGGCCGATGAAGGTATTGACGATGCCGGGTATGACGAGCTTCAGCGCCTGCGGGAGGATGATCAGTCCCGTCTTTTGCGCGTAGTTGAGACCGAGTGCGTCAGCAGCTTCAAACTGGCCGCGTGGGATCGCCTGCAGGCCGCCACGGATGACTTCGGCAAGATAGGCCGCCGAGAACAGCGCCACCATGATGAGGGCGCGGAGCAGCTTGTCGATGGTCATGCCTTCCGGCAGGAACAGCGGCAACATCACCGACGCCATGAACAGCACGGTGATCAGCGGCACGCCGCGCACGAGTTCGATGAAGCCGACCGAGACCCATCGCGCGATCGGCATTTTCGATCGTCGTCCGAGTGCGAGAAGGATGCCGATCGGGAACGCGCCCGCGATGCCGACGCTGGCGACGACCAGTGTGACGAGGAGGCCGCCCCACAGCTCGGTCGGCACATAGGGCAAACCGAAGGAGCCGCCGACCAGCAGGAAGAAGGCTGCGATCGGAAAGAGCACGATCATGTAGAGCGTGTTGTAGAGTTTGCCCGGGATGGCCGGGATCATCAGCGGCACAAGGCCGGCGATCGCCAGCACGTAGGTGAGATCGACGCGCCAGCGCTGCGGCTCGGGATAGCGGCCGTACATGAACTGGCTGAACTTGGCCTGGATGAAGGGCCAGCAGGCGCCCGCATTCTCGCGGGTACATGCAGCGCCATCGTCGCCACTCCAGGTCGCGCCGAGGAAGCCCCATGACAGCGCGCCGCTGACCGCTTTCCAGATCAGCCACGCGCCGATGAGGGTGAGCAGCGTATTGGTCGGCGTAGAGAACAGGTTCTTGCGCAGCCAGCCGACGAGGCCGACTTCGCTCCGGGGCGGGCGCATCTCTGATGCCGGTGCGGTGGTACTCGTCATGGTCGCCCCCTCACCGCTCGACCAGCGCGATGTGTTTGTTGAACCAGTTCATGAACGCCGATGTGATGAGACTGATCGTCAGGAACACCAGCATCGTCAGCAGAATGACCTCGACCGCCTGTCCGGTCTGGTTCAGCACCGTGCCGGTAAAGACGCTCACGAAATCCGGATAGCCGATCGCCACGGCGAGCGAGGAGTTCTTGGCGAGGTTGAGATACTGGCTCGTCAGCGGCGGGATGATGATGCGCAGCGCCTGCGGGATGATGACCAGGCGCATCGTCAGGCCGCTCGAAAGGCCGAGCGCATTGGCCGCTTCGCGCTGGCCGCGCGGAACACCGGCGATACCCGCGCGCACGATCTCGGCGATGAAGGCGGCGGTGTAGGTGGACAGGCCGACGAGCAGCGCCATGAACTCGGGCTGCACCGCGATGCCGCCCTGGAAGTTGAAGCCGCGCAGCTCCGGATACTGGAAGCTCAAGGGTTGACCGAGGATGAGATAGACGAGGCCCGGCAGCAGCAGGATCAGCGCGAGCGTCGTCCATAGCACCGGAAAGCGCTGGCCGGTCGCGAGTTGCCGCCGCTTGGCCCAGATCGAGACGCCGATCGAAGCAATGACACCGAGCAACAGTGTCCACAGCACGATGTTGAAGCCGGCTTCGGGCACCGGAGCGGGAAGATAGAGCCCGCGTACGTTGAGCGAGGCGCCGGCAGGGAGCGGAATGGACTGGCGCGGTCCCGGCAGGTTCTTCAATACCGCGAAGTACCAGAAGAAGAGCTGGAGCAGGAGCGGCAGGTTACGCAGCGTTTCGACGTAGGCACCGGCGAGACGCGCGATCAGCCAGTTGGACGAGAGCCGCCCGATGCCGATCAGGAAGCCGAGGATCGTCGCGAAGATGATGCCGATCGCCGCCACCAGCAGCGTGTTCAAGAGGCCGGCCCAGAAGGCCTGGCCGTAGGTCGATTGGTTGGTGAAATCGATCAGCGTCTGGGAGATGTCGAAGCCGGCGGTGCGGTTCCAGAAGCCGAAGCCGGATGCGATGTTCTGGCGCGCGAGGTTTTCCGAGACATTGTGGATGATCGTCCAGAAGCCGAGCACCAGCCCGACGACAAGGATGATCTGATAGACCGCCTGCCGGAACTCAGGCCGGTAGAGGAGATTCGGTTTGGCTGGCGGTACTATCGGGCCACCGCTCGGCCTGTTCGCTGTAGCCGTCATCTCCCCCGAGCTCCCGTCACTGGCGTCGGTGATGGCCGCTGTCCTTGTTGCCGGGCCGATGACCGTGCGGCGGGTGGACGTTGCGGCGTCTCGATGCGCCGAGCGACGGACGGATTTGGTGCTTCTTCACCTCGGCCGATCGCGCTGCGGCTTGGCGGCGTGCGGCGGATGACCCTCCGCCGCACGCGCCTCAAGCGTCAACGGATCAGCGGATCGGCGGTGCGTACTGCAGACCGCCCTTGGTCCACAGATTGTTCTGGCCGCGCGCGATGTTGATGCGCGATCCGGCGCCGACCGTGGCGTCGAAGATCTCGCCGTAGTTACCGACCTGCTTGATGATCTGGTAGGCCCAGTCATTGTTGAGGCCGATGCCTTTGCCGAACTCACCCTCCTTGCCGAGGATGCGGCGGACGTCGGGATTGGTCGACTCGAGCATCTTGTCGACGTTGGCCTTCGTGATGCCGGCCTCTTCCGCGTTCAAGAGCGCGAAGTGCACCCACCTCACGATCGTGAACCACTGGCTGTCGCCCTGGCGGACGGACGGGCCGAGAGGCTCCTTGGAGATGATCTCCGGGAGGACGACGTGATCGTCGGGCTTCTGCATCTGCAGGCGCTGGGCGTAGAGACCCGAGGCGTCCGTCGTATAGGCGTCGCAGCGGCCCGCCTGATAGGCTTGCAGGATCTCGTCCGCCTTCTCGAACACGACCGGCTTGTAGGCGAGCTTGTTGAGACGGAAGTAGTCGGCGAGGTTGAGCTCGGTCGTCGTGCCGGTCTGGACGCAGACGGTCGCGCCGTCGAGTTCCTTGGCGCTCTTCACGTTGAGCGCTTTCTTCACCATCAGGCCCTGGCCGTCATAGTAGTTCGTACCGACGAAGCTCAGGCCCAGCGAGCTGTCGCGGCCGAGCGTCCAGGTCGTGTTACGATTGAGGACGTCGATCTCGCCGGACTGAAGGGCCGTGAAGCGCTCCTTGGCGGTCGTCGGCACGAAGCGGACCTTCGTCGCATCGCCGAGAACGGCGGCGGCGACGGCACGGCAATAGTCGACGTCGAGGCCGGTCCAGTTGCCCTTGTCATCGGGCGCCGAGAATCCAGCGAGGCCGACGTTGACGCCGCATGACAGCGTACCTTGCTTCTTGACCTTGTCGAGCGTCTGCGCGCCAGCCACGGCCGCAGTGGCCATCAGCCCGGCGGCCGACAGCGCGATCAGTTTGAATGTTGATTTCATTGTGACTCCCTTTTCCTTTGCGGAGGCTTCGGTGGTGTGTCGATGGTCCCAGGTCTTCGAGGACACCGGCGTACGGGCGATCGTTTGCCCGAGCTAGTGATTGAGGATCTGGCTGAGGAAGAGCTTCGTCCGGTCGGACTTCGGATTGCTGAAGAACTCTTCCGGCGGCGCCATCTCGATGATCTCGCCGCGATCCATGAAAATCACGCGATCCGCGACCGAGCGGGCGAAAGCCATCTCGTGCGTGACGCAGATCATCGTCATGCCGGACTTGGCGAGCTCGGTCATGACCTCGAGCACTTCCTTGATCATCTCGGGATCGAGGGCTGAGGTCGGCTCGTCGAACAGCATGATGTTGGGATTCATGCACAGCGCGCGGGCGATGGCGACGCGCTGCTGCTGGCCACCCGAAAGCTGGCCCGGATACTTGAGCGCCTGCTCGGGAATCTTGACGCGCTCGAGATACATGCGCGCCGTTTTCTCAGCCTCGACGCGCGATCTTTTCTTCACCCACACCGGCGCCAGACAGAGATTGTCGAGGATCGTGAGGTGGGGAAAGAGATTGAACGACTGGAAGACCATGCCGACTTCGGCGCGGATCTTGTCGATGTTGCGCAGATCGTTGGTGAGCTCGATCCCATCGACGACGATGGAGCCCTGCTGGTGCTCCTCCAGTCTGTTGATGCAGCGGATCAGGGTCGATTTGCCCGAACCCGAAGGACCACAGATGACGATCCTTTCGCCTTCTTTCACGACGAGATTGATGTCGCGAAGGACATGAAACTCACCGTACCACTTATGCACGCCCTTCAGAACGATAGCACCGGCGGCACTATGCGCGCGGCTGACTCGCTGCTGGCCAACATCGGCCATGGCTACTCCCTGCGATGGTTTCTGGGTTCGGCTGACGGAAGAGGCGCCGACCCTGTTCTCTCTACGCGGAAGGAAGTATGGCGGAAGACCGAAAGGGACGCAACGCCGTGTCGGCGACCGTTCTTCCAGCATAGTTGACTATAGATCGTGCAGAATGAGACCTGTGCTGATGGCGACGAAGTCTTCACGCAGACCGCGGCGCATATAGGATAATCAACGCGCCCGCGACGGCGACACTGGCGCCGATGATGTCCCAGCGATCCGGCATCCGTTCTTCGACGCCCCATAACCAGACTAAAGTCGTAGCGATATAGATGCCGCCATAGATGGCGTAGGCGCGTCCAGCGAAGTCGACGTCGACGCGTGTCAGCAACCAGGCGAACGCGACGAGTGACAGGACGCCGGGCACCAGCCACAACGACGATGCCCCGCTGCGCAGGACCGCCCAGAAGGCGAAGCAGCCCGCGATCTCGGCGGTCGCGGCGCCGACATAAAGTGCAAGGGTCTTCATCCGGCCTTCGCCCCTCCATCGGCGCGATTGATGCAATCGTTAGTGGATCGTTAACGATGTGTTGCCGCCGAGCCACGATGCGGCGGCGATGCGCCACTATAGAGCCACAAATCTTCGACACCGTCTAAACCGGCCACTCACTCGCAGCCGTACGCTACGAGCCGCTCCGATGTCGATACGGCGTAACGGCGGTTCGGGATCGTCAGGGCATCCCCGAAGTTTGGCCGGCGGTGCCTGCACCGTGCTGAGGATGAAGCCGTTCGCAAGTGTGCGGCGATGTGGCGGTGTCTTGCAGATTGAAAACCGCGCTGGGTGCCGAGGCTGATGCCGTTGGCCGCGTTGGTGGAAAGGCCGAAGTTGTCCGAGAGGCATAGACTGCGTCGAGGGAAAGTTTGGGCGGGCGCGGTTGCGCTGCTGGTAGCATTGGCCGGCCCGAGCGGCTCACCGCCGGCCCATGCTGCGGAGCGCGCTGTCGCGTTCGTGTCGCCGGAAGCGGCCCTCGATCAAGGCATCAACGCCTATCGGGGCGGATACATCGAGCTGGCCATTCCCGCGCTGCGCTATGCGGCAAAGCACGGCGAATTCTTCGGCCAGTATCTGCTGGTGTTGATCCTGGCTGATAACTCGGGTGCCCACACCAATCACGCTGAGGCGTTCCAGATCCTTCACCAGCTGGTCAACAACCACTTCAACGTCGATCCCGACGATGATCCGCGCGCACCGTATGTGTCGCGCGCGCTGCTCCAGTTCGGCGAGTACTTGAGCCGTGGTGTGCCGGAGCTGAATAAGGCGCCGAATCCGGCCATGGCGCTGCCGTACATCGAGCACGCGGCAAAATTCTTCGGCAATCGCGATGCGCAGTTCGCCTTCGCCAAGATGCTGCTGTCGGGAGAAGCGGGGCGCCGCGATCCGGGACTGGCGTTGCACTTCCTGTCGACCCTGGTCCAGGACGGGCACGCAGGCGCCCAGGCGTTCCTTGCCGAGCAGTACTGGCGCGGCAATCACGTCGCGAAGGACGAAGCGCGCGCGTTGGCGCTGGCGGAAGTCGCCGTCAAAGGCGCCGCGCCAACCGACTATCTGTGGATCGACGAGATCTACCAGAACATCTACTGCAACATGAACGAGCCCGGCCGGCGCGAAGCCCGTCCGCTCGTGCAGCGCTGGGGCCAGTTCTTCCGCTGGGGCTCGAGTTCATCGCAGCGCGCCGAGCCACGCGATCGCATGGCGCTCGGTTTCGTGCCGACGCGCACCTGCGAGGATGGCAAGCCGGTGCCGCTGCTCGACGAGATGCGCGGCCTCAACATGAAGGTGTCGCCAGGCCAGGACTCGCTCAGGGCATCGCCCGCATCGCCGCCGGTAGAGGCCGGTACGGTGCGCGATGTCGGTGCACCGGGCCGCTGACCCCGCCGCGCGGCGAGGGACGCCGCTACGCCAGCTCCACCCATGCCGGTACGTGATCCGACGGCTTTTCCCAGCCGCGCGTGAAGCGGTCGATGCCCGATGTGGTCAGCCGGTCCGCTGCCTGGGGTGAGAGCAGGAGATGATCGATGCGGATGCCATCGTCCTTCTGCCAGGATCCGGCCTGATAATCCCAGAACGTGTAGGTGCCGGGTTCGGGATTGCAGGCCCGGATGCCGTC
>CAZKZT010000069.1:0-13327 GCA_964557265.1 uncultured Hyphomicrobium sp. | reverse complement strand
GGTCGGATAGCGGCGCGGTGAGGAACGTCCACGCCGGCGCCTGCATCGATGGGAGCTGACCTGCCTGCGCCTCAGGCACGCGGGCGGCAGCGAACGCGGTCGCCGCGATCGATGACAGTGCCTTCAACCGCCAACCGGGGCGGTCGATGACGGCAACGGGCATCAGGGACATGATCTGCCGCCATTGCCGCCAGCGATGAAACTCGGCAAGGCAATCCGCGCCCATCACCCACACGAACCGCGTCCCCGGCCGGCGCTGGCGCAGGAAGGAGAGCGTCGAGATCGTGAATGGGTTGCGGAGATCGCGCTCGAAACCAGTCACGGTGATCGGCCGTGCGCCGACGAGCCTTCGTGCGCCCGCGATGCGTGCATCGAGCGGCGATGAATCCTTGCCCGCCTTGAGCGGATTGCCCGGCGTCACGATCCACCACACACGGGAGAGTCCGAGACGCCGGATCGCGGTTTCGCTGATCTGGACGTGCGCATCGTGCGCGGGATTGAACGAGCCGCCGAGCAGACCGATCGCCTGGCCATCCGCGCTCGACGGCAGACGCGCGCGCAACGTGCCGAAACCGGAGCCGGGCAGACGACGCGACGCAGCTCCGGTGCTCATCCTCTCAGTGATGCAGCGATTGCGCCGCATCCTCCTCGTTGCACGGTTCGGTCAGCTCGTCTCGAACAGGTCCGCCGCACGCCGGCCGATCTGGTCGGCCTTCCAGTTCGGGATCTTGAACTCCCAGCCATCGGCCTTGGCATTGATCTCGTCGGCCACCTTCTTGGCATCACCTTCGCCGGCTGCCGTAAATGAAAGCCACGCCTCGCTCGGATCGCCCTCGCGGCGGAGCCGGAACGTGACCGTCAGGCCATCGGTGCTTTCGGTCGTGATGACGCTCACCGTCGGGCCGATCGGTGTCTTTTCGAGTTTACGCACGTCCTCGAGATCGATCGATCCGAAACCGAGTGCGATCTGCTCGACGCCGGCGGTCTGCTTGAGCTTGAGGCCCGTCGGCACCTCCTTGAGAGCGAACTTGGCGTCGGGCTCTGAGCCCTTCTCGACCACGATCGGCACTTCGTTGGCATGCTCGACGGTGATGCGCTTCAGCTTGGGCACTTCCGTCTTGTAGATCGCCACGTCGACCCAGTTCTTGACGTCTACGGTGATGTTGGGATCGCCGGTTGCGAGCCACGTCTGCGTCTCGTTCGGCCGGCGGACATAGACGCCGCCGCTGCCCGGGCCGAACGCATTCGCGCGGCTCTTGCCAATCACGATCTCCGCGCCCGGCTTGCCGTGTGCATCGAGCAACCGCACGAGGCTCGACTTGGCGTCCTTCCCTGCAGGGTCTTCGAGTTCGAGCAACGGCCAGCGCTCCTTCGCCGCTGTCTTGGGCTCGGCGAGTTTCGCACTCGAGAGCTGCACGACCAGCGCACGCACCTTGTCCGCGAGCACCGGATAACCACCGCGCTCCTTGATCGACCACGTCTCGCCAGCGCGCTCCAACGTGAGCTTCTGCCCGCCCTTCGTCAGCTCGATGCCGCCGAGCGCGGTGAGCTGGCGCGTGAACTCCGGCAACATCGGACGGCCTTCGACCGTACCCGGCGCCCAGCGGTTCGACGAAGCGTGAAGAACGGCAGCCCAGAGAAGTGCGACGGCTGTCACCGCGCCCAGGACCACGAAATGCTGCGGCTTGACCATGGCCTCACCCTTTCCTGTCGCTGGCTGGCGTCTGGCGCCGGCGCCGTGAGAGCCCGACACCGATACCAAGGAGGCCGATCGCCAGCGGCACGGCTGCGATGTTGAAGAACTTGAGCCAGCCATCGAGGCGATCGATGTCGCGGCGCAGATCGGCCTGCACGCCGCGCAGTTCACGCCGGACGCTTCCCATCTCGGTACGGAAACCTTCGATGGTCTGGCGGTCTTTGTCGGAGAGCAGGATCTGGCCGCCTTCGACGCGAGTCTCCATCTGCTGCAGCTTGCCTTGCAGATCCTTGAGTTTCGCGTTGAGGCCCTGCTCCTTCTCGCGATAGCGCCGCTCGGCATCGCGCCGGATCTCGGCCACGCGCTCGAACGGGCGATCATTCACGCCGCGACCGCGCAGCGTCGCCAGCGCCTCGCCGCCTGACAGGTTCTCGAGCGCATTGATGACGAACGCGGCGTTATGTGCCTGCGGCACCGCCATCCGCTGCCCGAGCAGCTCCTGAATCGTGACCCAGAACTGATCGTGCAACAGGTCGCCGTCGGCCACGAGGATGACGTTGACCGGACCGCTCGCGAAGTGCGGCACGACGGGCTCGCCGGGCTTTTCATCCTTTGCGGCTTCTGCCGGTTTGTCGCCTTCCTTCTTCTCGTCCGGCTTCGCTTCCGGCTTCGGGCGGCCATCGGGGAAGGCAGACTTGGCCTCACCCGTGATGCGTGCCGCCAGGACAAGTTTCTTCCCGCCGCTCTTGAAATCGCGCGCGAGCGCGAGCGGGTCCGGCATCATGCGCATGCCGTCGGCGCTCATCTCGCCGGCTTTTTCGGAGGTCTCGATCAGCGGCTGTACGTTGGTGGTCGCACCGTCGACCTTGGTGATGAAGCCAACCGACGCCCAGTTCATGCGCTCGACGCCCGATGCCAGCGGATCGGCCGCATTGATATGCGCGGGGTCGATCTGCAGCCACGCGAGATAGTCCGTCACGACCGGACGGCCGCCCTGACCGCCAAACTGCACGCGGCGCGCCATGCTCGGATCACCGGCAAGCTTGCTCATATCGATGGCGACGCCCCACGACTTCAGCAGCGCGGCCACATCCGGGCCCGGCGGCAGTGACGGCATCCCCATCGGCCCGGATGGCGGCACCGTCTCGGCGAGCGGATCGACGAAAGCGAGCACGCGGCCGCCCCGCAGCACGAACTGGTCGATCGCGTAGGCTGCATCCTTGGTGATGGCGTTCGGCTGCACCAGCATCAGGACGTCGACGTCGCCGGGAATTTCTGTCGCCGTCTGCTCGATCGGCTTGACGTCGAAGAACTCGCGGATCTGATCCATGACGGTCCACGCCGGCGCCGGCTGGCGCATCGGCTGCATCGGATTCCTACCACCGTCGATCGGCATCCCGCTCATCAGGCCGACGACGCGCTTCTTCGGATTGGCGAGACCATTGATCAGCTTCGTCAGATCGTATTCGAGGAAGCGCTCGCGATCGGCGGAGAAGAACTCGATGGCCGCATCGTTGTCGGTCGTATTGGTGGCGAAGAGGCCGAAATAGCCGTTCTCGCCGTCCTGGTTGAGTCGGATCGCGCGCAATCCGCTCGCAACCGCGCGGTCCTCGGCATCGGAGAACGGCGCCGGCTCGAGGACGGTGAGCTGCACTTTGCCACCCGACAGGTCGCGGTACTGCTCGAGCAGCGCGCGCACACGCTCGAAATATTTGCCGTAAAGCGGCGCCGCCTGGCCGAGACGGCGCGAATAATAGAGGCGGACGTCGATCGGCTCTTCGATGCGGCTGAGCACGCGCTTGGTGCCCTCCGAGATCGTATAGAGGCGATCCGAGGTGAGATCCGCTTTGGCGTTCTTCGCGAGTGAGCTGAAAATCAGGTTGACCGAGAGCGTCAGCAGCGCGGCAAGCGCCAACGCGCCCCAGGCGAGCGTCTTGCGGTCAAGGCGGGACGCCCACCGCACGGCCTCGCCCGGCATCAGCAGGAGCCGCCCCGACAGGGTCTGGAAGAAGGCCGCAAAGGCCGAAGGCTTGGGTGCTTGGATGGCCATCGGTGAGTTCCCTCAGGCAGCCTTGCGCTGATCGACAACGATGGCGTTGGCGAACAGGAAGAAGGCAATGATCGAAAAGTAGAACAGCAGCGTCGGCAGCGTGATGACGCCACGGCTGATCAGCTCGAAGTGGTTGAGGAAGCTCATCGACGAGATCGCCTCCACCAGGAACGCCGGTGCCCAGCCACGGAAGAAACCGAGCACCATCTCCAGGCCGCTCATCACCATGAGGAAGCAGATCGTCGCCGCGACGATGAAGGCGATCACCTGGTTCTTGGTCATCGCCGACACGCACGAGCCGATCGCAAGGAAGGCGCCCGCCATCAGGAAACTGCCGATGTAGCTCGCAAAGATCACACCGTTGTCGGGGTTGCCGAGATAGTTGACGGTGATCCAGATCGGAAAGGTCAACATCAGCGCAATGCCGATGAACAGCCACGCCGCGAGAAACTTGCCGACGATCGCCTCGCCGGTGGACACCGGCAGCGTCATCAGGAGTTCGATGGTGCCGGATTTGCGCTCCTCCGCCCACAATCGCATGGCGATCGCGGGGACGAGCAGCAGATAGAGCCACGGATGATAGGCGAAGAACGGTTGCAGGTCGGCCTGGCCACGCTCGAAGAAGTTGCCGATGAAGAAAGCGAAGGCGCCGGTCATGGCGACGAAAATGACGACGAACACGTAGGCGAGCGGCGTACCGAAGTAGGCGCCCAGTTCGCGCTTGGTGATGATCCAGATGTTACGCATGGCGCGCGCCCTCGCTGTGGGTCGTGATCTCGCGGAACACATCGTCGAGCTTGCCGCGCTCGACCAGCATCTCCTCGACCACGATCGACTGGTCGCGCAGCAGCGCACCGACATCAGCCGCGATCGCCTTGCCGGATTTCGGCAGCGCGCGGATCTGGATGTGGCCGTTCGCAGCGCCGATCCGCTCGACGTTGGCGATGCCCGCGAGCGCCGACAGCGCCGCGGCAACGCGATCGGCATCAGCGGCGGCCACGCGGATAGCGACGGCGTTGTGGTAGGGCATCCGGCGCTGGAGATCCTCGGCGGTCCCATCGGCCACGATGCGGCCGCGGTCGATCACGACGGCACGCGTGCACACCGCCTCGACTTCCTCGAGGATATGCGTCGACACGATGATGGCCTTGTCCTTGGCCATCTCCGCGATCAGCTCGCGCACATGATGCTTCTGATTGGGGTCGAGGCCGTCGGTCGGCTCATCCATGATGAGCACCTCGGGATCGTGAAGGATCGCCTGGGCGAGACCGACGCGGCGCTTGTAGCCTTTGGAAAGCGTTTCGATGCGCTGGCCCGCGACGTTCTCGAGCCCGGTGCGGGCGAGCGCTGCGTCGACCTTCGCCGTCTTGCGGCCACCATCAAAACCGCGGATCTCGGCAATGAAGCTGAGGAAGGAATGAGCCGTCATGTCGCCATAGGCGGGCGCACCTTCGGGCAGGTAGCCAAGCTTGGCCTTGGCCTCTTTCGGCCGATTGATGATGCTGATCCCGCAGATCCGCGCCGAACCGGCGTCAGGTTCGAGGAAGCCGGTAAGCATCTTCATCGTGGTGGATTTGCCGGCGCCGTTGGGCCCGAGAAATCCGAGCACTTCGCCCTTGGCAACTTTCAGCGAAATGTCAGCGACTGCCAGGATCGGCCCGAACGTCTTCTGCAGACGTTCCGCCTCCACGAGTAGCGCCATCTAGCTTCCTCCTCCGCACCGCAATTCCGGCCCCTCGCGCACCCGTTTCCGAGCGTACGTCAGGCACTTCGGTGGCCTGTTTGTATGAAGTCGGAGTTAGGCACAAGGCCTGGCACTGTCAAGGCGCGAGTGCTAAACGTTCAGTAAGGTTGTGGCTGCCCCTGTGCGGGTGGATCGATGCCTTGCCGCGGAGTCCAGACGTCACAGAACAGTTATCCGCGCACATACAGAGAACGTGATTCGATTTGTGGCGAGCATGTCACGCACTGTTGTCAATAGCCCATGTTCGCCGCGGCAGCGCTTGAGGCCCCAGCCACACCTGTAGTACGTTACCTTCAGATCGGCACGAGATGTTGGGCAGCAATGTCCGTTTTATTCTGTGCTGGCCGGCGCCCGCTGTAGTCGAGGCGCCCTGAGTAGAGTGGACGTCCGCGTATAGGACGTTGCCCGTAACGCGTTCCCCATAGTCCCGAGTTCGTAACCGCCCTGGTCGCTGTGTGCGCTGGAACGCGTCTGCGTTCGTGCGCCCGCCAACCCCGGGTCGATGTGGCATCGAGTGCCTGCAGGACGGCACTTTGTCGCGATTCTGCGCAGGAGAGAAGAAACAAAATGGTCTGGAACGATGACAGGGTCGAGCAGCTGAAGAAGCTCTGGGCAGACGGATTGAGCGCCAGCCAGATCGCGGCGCAGCTCGGAGAAGTCACGCGCAACGCCGTGATCGGCAAGGTCCACCGTCTTGGCCTCGCGACGCGGGCTTCCAGCAACCGCACCAACAGCAGCCGCCTCCGCCTCCGGCAGGCTCAGCCGCGGCGTCAGGTCCAGCAGCGCCAGCGCGTGTCGCATGTCGGCAACACCGCGTTCCGCCAGATGCTGGAAGCTGACTCTTCTCCGATGCCTCACACGCCGATCGTCGAGGAGATCGAAATTCCGGTCGCCGAGCGCAAGACGCTTCAGGACCTGACCGAGTGCATGTGCCGCTGGCCGATCGGCGATCCCCAGCAGGCGGACTTCTACTTCTGCGGCCGCAACAAGGTGAACGGCCTTCCCTATTGCGAGGTCCACGCCCGCCGCGCCTTCCAGCCGCCGCAGCCGCGCCGCCGCGACCGCGAGGTCAGCATCCCGGCGATTGCGGCAACCCCGAAGGAGCCGGTCGGCACCTGACAGCCCCCGCGGCACCATGATAGCTCTGAAACCGCAGTCGGCCGCCGCCGGCTGCGGTTTTCGCTTTTCATGACCGTGATGATCCGGAGAGCCGATCATGTCCGACTTCATCCTGGCGCTGGATCAGGGTACGACCTCGAGCCGCGCGCTTCTGTTCGACCGCTCGCTGCAGGTCATCGGCCTCGGGCAACAGGAGTTGCCGCAGCACTATCCGGCCTCGGGATGGGTCGAGCACGACGCCGATGACATCTGGCGAGACACCGTCGCGACGGCGCGCAAGGCGCTGGCGCAGGCGGACATCGGCGCCAACCGCGTCGCCGCGATCGGTATCACCAATCAGCGCGAGACGGTCGTCGTCTGGGACAAGCGGACGGGCGCGCCGATCCACAAGGCGCTCGTCTGGCAGGATCGGCGCACGGCCGACATCTCCGAGCGTCTCAAGGCGGACGGTGCCGAGGCAGAGGTCAGTGAAAAAACCGGCCTGCTCCTCGATCCCTATTTCTCGGCAACCAAGATCGCGTGGCAGCTCGACCATGTCGAAGGCGCTCGTAAAGCCGCCGAAGCCGGCCACCTCCTCGCAGGCACGATCGACAGTTTCCTGATCTGGCGGCTGACGGGCGGGAAACTGCACGTCACCGATGCGACCAACGCGTCGCGGACATCGCTCTACGACATCCGTCAGAACCGCTGGGATGCCCACTTGGCGCAGCTGTTTCGCGTGCCCTTGTCGATGTTGCCCGAGGTCCGCGATTGCGCGGCGGACTTCGGCACGACCGATCCATCACTGTTCGGCGCGGCGATCCCGATCCGCGGTGTCGCGGGCGACCAGCAGGCGGCGCTGATCGGGCAGGGCTGCTTCACGCCCGGCATGATGAAATCGACCTACGGCACGGGCTGCTTCGCGGTGCTCAACACCGGCACCGAGCTGGTGCGCTCGAAGAACCGCCTGCTGTCGACGATCGGCTTCCGCCTCGACGGTGAGACCTCTTACGCGCTCGAAGGTTCGATCTTTGTGGCTGGCGCTGCCGTGCAGTGGCTGCGTGACGGCCTCAAGGTGATCGGCTCAGCGGCGGACACCAACGTGCTCGCGCCCGCAGCGGACACGGCACAGGACGTATACTTGGTGCCTGGCTTCGTCGGCCTCGGCGCGCCGCACTGGGAGCCGCGCGCACGTGGCGCGCTGTTCGGACTCACACGCGCGACCGGCCCCGCGGAATTCGCGCGCGCGGCGCTCGAGTCCGTTTGCTATCAGACCCGCGACCTGCTCGAAGCCATGCGTGGCGACTGGCCCGGATGCGACGATGTCGTGCTACGGGTCGATGGCGGCATGGTCGCCAGCGACTGGACGATGCAGTTCCTCGCCGACACGCTGGCCGCGCGGATCGATCGCCCGACGATGCTGGAAACAACCGCGCTCGGCGCCGCATGGCTGGCGGGACACAAGGCGGGCGTCCTGCCAGATCGCGAAGGATTCCAGAAAAGCTGGAAGCTCGATCGCAGCTTCACGCCATCGATGGCGGAGGCCGAACGCGCGCGGCGCTATCGTGGCTGGCGTAGCGCGGTGGCCGCAACACTCGCGCATGCGGCTTCCGAAACCCAATAGCCACCACGCTTCACACGCGCGCGTGATCGACACGCCTGTGGTCACGCACGCGGATGTGATTTCAAACGGCTGCCGGATGCGGCAAGCTCCGCGCCGAACCAATGGCGCCGACAAAGCGCATCGAGCCGTGGAGCCCCCGTGAAGCGGGACCCGACCCAACACGAGAAAGACCCAGCATCGACGGCGGCATCATACGCTGCCGCCTGCACGGGATCGCCGGTGCGCCGATGGCTCCCGCTGGCCATTCTCGCCGTCGTCGCCTGCATCGTATTCGCCATGGGATGGCACAAGCTGCTGACCTTGAAGAGCATCGGCCTCAACTATGCGTTCATGCGTGCCTTCATCCTCGACCATCTCGCGGTGGCGCTCGCCTTGTATGTGGCGATCTATGTCGCCGTCGTGTCGCTGTCGCTGCCGGGTGCACTTCCGCTGACCCTGGCAGGCGGATTGTTGTTCGGCTCATTCCTCGGCAGTTGCGCCACCGTCGTCGCGGCAACCGCCGGCGCAACGGTCGTGTTCCTCGTCGCGCGCTCGTCTCTCGGCGAAGTGGCCGCAAAGGTCGGCCCATGGCTCGCGAAGCTTCGCGACGGCTTTCGCGAGGATGCATTGTCCTACCTTTTGTTCCTTCGCCTCGTGCCGGCGTTTCCGTTCGTCGTCGTCAATCTCGCGGCGGCGGCGCTCGGCGTACCGCTTCGGACCTATGTGATCGGCACATTTCTCGGTATCATTCCCGGCACTGTCGCATTCACAGTGGCCGGTGCCGGGCTTGGTAGCGTAATCAGGGCTCAAAATCGCAGCTACGAGACTTGCCTCGCAAAGATTGCCGCCAGCTCCGATGTCGTGTGCCCGTACAAGATCGACACGAGTGCGCTCGTTACCAAGGAGCTCATCCTGGCGTTCGTGCTGCTCGGCATCTTGGCACTGGTGCCGGTCGTGCTGAAGAAATGGAGAGCCCGCAATGCAGCGGTCGAAGGATGAGATGGAGCAGGACGAGCGCGCGCTCGGCCATGGCGGCACCATCAACGCCGATATCTGCATCATCGGCGGAGGATCAGGCGGCCTGTCCATGGCCGCGGCCGCCGTTCAGCTCGGCCAGCACGTCGTCCTGATCGAAAAACACAAGATGGGCGGCGATTGCCTGAACACCGGCTGCGTTCCGTCGAAGGCGCTGATCGCGGCGGCACGGCGCGCCCATGAGATGCGGACCGCAAGCCGGTTCGGCATCACGCCGGTTGCACCGCAGATCGATCCCGCCGCCATCAATGCGCACGTCAAGTCGGTGATCGCATCCATCGCGCCGAACGATTCCGTCGAGCGTTTCACCGGCATGGGCGTGCAGGTCATCCAGGCGCACGGTCGCTTCCGCGACAAAACCACCGTCGAGGCTGGCGATACGCTGGTCAAGGCGCACCGCTTCGTCATCGCGACTGGCTCGTCGCCCGCCGTGCCGGCCATTTCGGGCCTCGAGAAGGTACCCTTCTTCACCAACGAGACACTGTTCGACAACCGCCAGCCGATCGGCCACCTGATCGTCATCGGCGGCGGACCGGTCGGGATGGAATTGGCGCAGGCGTATCTCCGGCTCGGCTCGACCGTCACCGTAGTCGAGGAGCACAAAGCACTCGGCAAGGATGATCCCGAGCTGTCCGATGTCGTGCTGAAGTATGTCCGCGCCGAGGGGCTCGCCGTGCGCGAGGGAGCCAAAGTCATCAGCGTCTCCGGATGGCCTGGATCCATCCGGGTATCGGTCACGACGGCGGAAGGCTCCGAGACGATCGACGGGACGCACCTGCTGATCGCCACCGGCCGCACGCCCAACGTGGAGGACCTCAACCTCGAGGCAGCCGGCATCAAATACGACAATCGCGGCATTGCGGTTAGTGCGGGCCTCGTCACATCGAACCGCAGGGTATTTGCGATCGGTGACGTGACGGGCGGTCCCCAGTTCACCCATGCTGCCAATTATCATGCTGGCATCGTGTTCCGCCGGGCGCTGTTCCGTCTCCCCGCGAGGGTCCGCGACGACCTCATTCCATGGGTCACCTACACCGATCCCGAGCTCGCTCAGATCGGGTTGACGGAGGAGGACGCGCGCAAAAAACATGGTGCAATCAATGTTTTTCGCTGGCCTTACCATGAGAACGACCGCGCCCACACCGAGCGCGCGACCGAGGGCTTCGTCAAGGTCGTCACCACCAAGCGCGGGCAGATTCTCGGCGCGGGCATCGTCGGCAAGAATGCAGGAGAGCTGATCCAGGTCTGGTCGCTCGCGATCTCCCAGGGGCTCAGGATCACCGCGATGACGCAGTGGGTCGCGCCCTATCCGACGCTCGGCGAGATCAACAAGCGCGCGGCGATGGGAACCTATGCCCTGACAGCAGGCAACCCGCTGGTGCGGAAGGTGGTTACGTTATTGCGCAAGCTCGGCTAAAATGCGGGCTTAGTTTCAGGCTGACGCGGGCGCGATACCAGTCCGCGTGAACCGACCCCGGCATTGCCGGCAGCGGCGCCGGAACGGCGCACAGTGCAACGCCCATGACGACGACAGCCGAACGCGAGGCTCGTGCCGATTACCCGCGCCATTGCGTTCGCCCGGCACGCGAACGAAGGAGGGACGCCAGGTTTGGATCAGAAGGTCGAGCAAGTTGACGTGGCCGAAAGCGCCGCGCCGCCGGTCAAGCCGAGCGCGCGCGAACGCTTCCGCGCGCGCCTGCAAGGTCTCGGGCTTCCCGGCAAGCTGCTGATCCTGACCACCCTGTTCGTGATGCTCGCCGAAATCCTGATCTTCGTGCCGTCGGTCGCGAACCATCGCGTCAATTGGCTCACCGACCGGCTGCGCTCGGCGCAGCTCGCCTCACTCGCCGCCGACGTGTCGCCGGAGGGAACGGTGCCGCAGGCACTCCGCGACGAGCTGCTGCGGACGGCCCAGGTGCTCGCCGTCGCGCTCAAGCGCAATGACCAGCGTCATCTGATCCTGGCCGCCGATCCGATGCCGGCCGTCGATGCCACCTACGATCTCTCGTTGACCGGCCCGGACGCACCGAGCGCGGGACCACGCCAGCGATTGACCCAGGTCTGGGACGCGCTCGCTGTCCTCTTCTCGAAAGGCGACCGGACGCTGCGCGTGATCGGCCGCCCCTACGAGGGCGCCGGCATGCTGATCGAGGTCGTGTTGCCGGAAGCGCCGCTCAGGAAGGCGATGCTGAAGTTCGGATTCAACATCCTCGTCTTGTCGATCATCATCTCGATATTCACAGCAGCGCTTGTTTACTTCGCGCTCAACGCGCTGCTGGTGCGCCCGATGCTGCGGCTTGCCTCCAACATGCAGCGCTTCAGCCAGCGCCCGGAGGATGCAAGCAGGATCATTGCGCCGTCAGATCGCGGAGACGAAATCGGAACCGCGGAACGCGAGCTCGCGAAAATGCAGTCCGAGCTGCACCAGCTGCTCAATCAGCGTAGCCGCCTTGCCGCGCTTGGCCTCGCGGTGAGCAAGATCAATCATGATCTGCGCAATCTGCTGGCGAACACGCAGCTCCTGTCCGATCGCCTGATGTCGAGCCCCGATCCCTACGTCCAGAGCTTCGCGCCGAAGCTGATCGCGTCACTCGATCGCGCCATCGCATTCTGCAACGAGACGCTGCGCTTCGGCCGGCCCGAGGAACCGGCCCCCCGGCGCGAGCTGGTCCGGCTGCGGCCGCTCGCCGAGGAAGTCGGCGACGGACTCGGCCTGACGCCATCGACCCGCGTCATGCTCGTCATCGATATCGACGACGATGTCCTGATCGACGCGGATCGGGACCAGTTCTATCGTGTGCTTTCCAACCTCGTGCGCAATTCGCTGCAGGCGATCGAGGCCCAGCGCTCGGATGGGCCGGGCACGATCACCGTGGCCGCTCGCCGCGTACAGTCGACGGTCTACGTGCGCCTCAAGGACAACGGGCCGGGAGTGCCCGAACGCGCGCGGGCGCACCTGTTCCAAGCCTTCCAGGGCTCGGCGCGCAAGGGGGGCACCGGTCTCGGCCTGACGATCGCGCGCGAGCTGATCGTGGCGCACGGCGGCGAGATCCGGCTTGCGGATAGCTCCGAGGGCGGCGCCGTGTTCGAGATCGAGATTCCCGATCGCAGCCCATCGGAGTGAACCTCCTCCGCTTGCGGCGCGGTCACCGCCGACCCGGACCGGTCGTGATGGTTACCAAGTTCCCGCGCGTGCCTCGCTTCCGCCCTGACCCTGACCTAACGTTCCGACGTCGTCTCAGTACGGATCCGGTGGCGGCGCCGGATCTGTCCGCCGACGTCGCGTGAACCATCAAGGAGCCTGCCCGTGTCTGACAAGCGTCGTACCGCCGTGATCCAAAGCGACACCGTGCTGAAGGGCACGATCACCAACGGGGGCGTGATCGACGTCTATGGCTACGTCGAGGGCAACGTGTCGGCGCAGGAGCTGCGCGTGCACGAAGGCGGGCGCATGGCCGGCCAGTTGCGCGCCGAAAGCGCTCTGGTGGATGGCACCCTGCAGGGCGAAGCCGTCATCAAGCAGCTCATCAAGATTTCCAGCACCGGCGTCGTCGAGGGCAACATCCGCTACGGCCGCATCTCGCTCGAAGCGGGCGGCGACCTCAGCGCGGAGCTGCGCAACATTCCGCCCGAGATCGCGGGGGATCTGGAGATCGTCGTCTCGCGCGGGCGCTCTGTGACTGTCACGGTCATGGACCTGATGGCGATCGACCCCGATCACGCGGCCGATGCGCTCACCTTCACGGTCTCCAATCCGGTTGGCGGCTGGATCGCGCTCAAGGACGCGCCGCGCGAAGCGGTGACCACATTCAGCCAAGCCGATATCGAGGCAGGCAGGGTCCAGTTCGTGCACGACGGCTCTGATGGCACGCGCGCCAGCTTCGATGTGGTCGTCGTCGACGGCGCCGGCGCTGCGTCCGGCCCGGCGCAGACCGTGACGGCCGCCGTTCTCAGCAAGTAGAAGGGTTACGCACGGTTCGCGGATAGACCCCTGGACACCGCGCCGGGCAGCACCTATAAGGTCGCGGCTGCACGGTTCGCCCCAGGGCTACGTGTTACGCCCAGGTAGCTCAGTTGGTAGAGCATGCGACTGAAAATCGC
>CAZKZT010000068.1:10810-13352 GCA_964557265.1 uncultured Hyphomicrobium sp. | reverse complement strand
AACTTCGCCGGCCTGCTGCACATGACGATGCACAGTCTGACCAAGTCGGCGATCTTCTTCGCCGTCGGACACATCGCGCAGGCGAAGGGCACGCAGCAGCTCTCCGAAATCCGCGGGCTTACCGAGAGCCATCCGGCGCTCGGTTGGGGCCTCGTCATCGGCGTCGTGGCGATTGCGGGCATGCCCCCGCTCGGCATCTTCATGAGCGAGTTCCTGGTCGTCAGTTCGACGTTCGCGCGCGAGCCGCTGCTGGCGATACCACTGGTGTTCGGCCTGATCGTCGGGTTCGGCGCGCTGATGCTGCGGCTGACCGATGTGGCATTCGGCGAGCCGACAGGGAGAACGGACGCGGTCCAGGCATCCTATGTACCGCTGTTCTCGCATCTGGCGCTGGTGGCGGTCGCGGGCATCTATCTGCCCGGTCCGCTCGTCACCTGGTTCCAGAACGTCGCGAAGCTGCTCGGGTAATGGGAGGCGTTGGGACATGACATTTCGGTCGACGCTTCTCGAGATCGGCACACCCGTTGCGGCGCATCGGCCCTGGCCGCGGGTGCTGGTCGACGGCGAGGTATGGTGGCGCGTGGCTCTGGAGGTGGCGCAAGGCAAGGTGACGATGCTTGGGCTCTGGAGTGACGGTCGCGACGTGCACATGGCCGTGCTTGACGACGCGCCCGGCGAGGCCACCGAAATCAGCATCGTGAGCTACCGGGCTGAGAACGGGCGCTTTCCCTCTGTCGGCGTAACCCACCCGCCGGCGGTGCGCCTCGAACGCGCCATCGCCGATCTCTACGGTCTCATTCCCGACGGTGCGACCGACACGCGCCCCTGGCTCGACCATGGCCGCTGGGGCGTGCGCCATCCGCTCGGAGCCTCAGAGGCCGATGCGGCGCAGGGGGTCGATTATGCGTTCTATCCCGCCGAGGGACCGCCGCTGCATCAGGTCCCGGTCGGGCCGGTGCACGCGGGTATCATCGAGCCGGGACACTTCCGCTTCCACGCGAGTGGAGAGACCGTCGTGCGACTCGAGGAGCGGTTCGGTTACGCGCACAAAGGGACCGAGGGCCAGTTCCGTGGCGCGAAGCTCGCGAAAGCCTCGATGCTGGCGGGGCGCGTCTCCGGCGATAGCACCGTTGCCATCGCGCTGGCGTTCGCGCGTGCGGTCGAAGCCGCGGCCGGCATCGAAGTGCCGCCGCGCGCGGTATGGCTCAGAGCGGTGATGGCTGAGCTCGAGCGCATCGCCAACCATATCGGCGACGTCGGCGCGATCTGCAACGACGCGTCGTTCTCGATGATGCCTGCTCATTGCGGCGTGCTGCGTGAGCAGGTGCTGCGCTGCGTGAACGCGTGCTTCGGTCATCGCCTGATGATGGACTGCGTGGTGCCAGGTGGTGTGAAGCGCGATCTCGCCGAGGCGGGCGCGGCGAACATCCGCAGCCTCGTCGCGCACATCAGGCGCACCTTCCCGCAACTGGTGACACTGTATGACGGCAGCGCGTCATTGCAGGACCGCACGGTGACGACGGGTATCGCGCGCGCGGAGCTTGTGCGCCAGTATGGCGCTGGCGGGTTTGTCGGCCGCGCATCTGGCCGGGCGTTCGATGCGCGCAAAGTGCCGGGACATGCGCCGTATGATGCGCTCGCCTTTGACGTGCCGACGCGAACGACGTGCGATGTCGATGCGCGCGTGTGGGTCCGCATCGAGGAGATCACGCAGAGCCTGTCGCTCATCGAGCAGTGCCTGGAGAAGCTGCCCGAAGGGCCGATCATCGCGGAGGCAGGGCCCGCGCTTGCCGCGGCGGAAGGCCACGAAGGTGTTTCGCTCGTCGAGGCGTTCCGCGGCGATGTGCTGGCGTGGGTGCGGATCGGCGCCGATGGGAAGATCGCCAATGCGCATATTCGCGATCCGTCATGGTTCCAGTGGCCGCTGCTCGAAGCGGCGATCGAAGGCAACATCGTTGCCGACTTCCCGCTGTGCAACAAATCGTTCAACTGCTCCTACTCGGGGCACGACCTGTAAGAGGCGGTGCGATGCACAAGCTGCTTCTCGAAGGACTGCTGAAGACGCCGCTCACCGAAGCGCGTCCGAATGACGACGATGCGGTGCTGGCGGAACTCGCTGAGCGCCTCGCGAAATCGTCGCGCCGCGCGCTCGGTCACAGTCTGTCGATCCGTCAGGTCGATGCAGGATCGTGTAACGCGTGCGAACTCGAGATCCATGCGCTGTCGAACGCCTACTACGATCTGGAACGCTTCGGCCTCCGTTTCGTCGCCTCGCCGCGCCATGCGGATGTGCTGCTGGTGACCGGGCCGGTCACCAAGAACATGCGCGAAGCCTTGGAGCGGACGTACAACGCAACACCAAACCCGAAATGGGTCGTCGCGGCCGGCAACTGCGCGTGCGGTGAGAGCTTGTTCGACGGCTATGCGACGGTCGGCAGCGTCGACAAGGTCATCCCGGTCGATCTGCACATCCGCGGCTGTCCGCCGACGCCGACGGCACTGTTGCAGGGGCTGGTTGCATTGATGGAGCGGGCGGCGGCGC
>CAZKZT010000068.1:0-10710 GCA_964557265.1 uncultured Hyphomicrobium sp. | reverse complement strand
CTACCTTGTCCGGACCTATGTCTGCCCTGCGGCGTCTAATATCCAGCTATACTCTAGCCTGAGGCGGTCTCGCTTGACAGGGGGCGGGAAAGTGCCATTTTCTACGCGAGTCTGCGTCCAGATGTCGCCCGCGGCCGGGGTGGCACCATTTTTCTGATCAGACACCCAAATCGATAGTCATCGGCCTTTCTTTGGAGAAGCAACATACGTCGTCCCATGCGCGCAGGTCCGGAGCGCGAGCCCACCGGTCCTAGAATGAATGATGCCATCCGCTCGCGGAGTGTCCGCCTGATCAACGCGGATGGCGACAATGTGGGGGTGGTCGAAACCCTCGAAGCACTGCGACAGGCCATGGAGGCCGGGCTGGACCTCGTCGAGGTGTCGCCCGACGCCGAGCCGCCTGTGGCCAAGATCCTGGACTACGGTAAATTCAAGTTCCAGGAGCAGAAGAAGCAGGCTGAAGCCCGTAAGAAGCAGAAGATCGTCGAAATCAAAGAGATCAAGATGCGTCCGAGCATCGATGATCACGACTACGACGTGAAGATGCGGGCCATCAAACGCTTCTTCGAAGAAGGCGACAAGGTGAAGGTGACCTTGCGGTTTCGTGGCCGCGAGATGGCGCATCAGCAGCTCGGCATGGCCGTGCTCCAGCGCGTCAAGGCCGAGGTCCTGGACATTTCCAAGGTCGAGTCCGAGCCGCGTCTCGAAGGCCGCCAGATGGTCATGGTCCTGGCGCCAAAATAGCCGTGCGTCGCACGCGGTTGGCCGCGGCGGCAGTCTCGTGGCAGGCCGGGCGGCTCCGGGATGGTGCCGCCGCCTGCCCGTGCGGTTGAAATTCCGCTGAAATCGTTCCATGAGTGGCGCCGCTGACCGCCGGGCATCTAGCCCGAGCGGCGATGCCCCTTTGTGAGATCCGTTCATGAAATTCACCTTCGACTGGCTGCGCGACCACCTCGACACGACGGTGTCGCTTGAACAGATCGTCGACCGGCTATCGATCATCGGCCTCGAGGTCGAAGGCATCGATGAACCGGCGAAGGCGCTGAGCCCGTTCGTCGTCGCGCGCGTGCTCGAGGCGAAGCAGCATCCGAATGCCGACAAGCTGCGGGTTCTTCAGGTCGACATGGGGGCAGGGGCGGTCGAGGTCGTCTGCGGTGCGCCCAACGCGCGCGCTGGCATGATCGGCGTGTTCGCGCCCCTCGGCAGCTACATCCCGGGCACCGGCATCACGCTCGACAAGCGGCCCGTCCGCGGGGTCGTCTCGAACGGCATGATGGTTTCCGAGCGCGAGCTGGAACTGTCGAACGACCACGAAGGCATCATCGATCTTGGCGATGCGCACGCGAAGGACGTCGGTAAGCGCTACGTCGATGTGATGGGCCTCGGGGATCCGGTGGTCGAGGTGAAGCTGACGCCGAACCGTCCGGACTGCACGGGCGTGCGCGGCATCGCGCGCGATATTGCCGCTGCTGGTCTCGGCAAGCTCAAGCTGCCGCGTCAGACACCGGACGTTGAAGGCAGCTTCGAGTGTCCGATCGAGATCAAGCTCGACTTCCCGCCGGAGCTGGCGAAAGCGTGCCCGGTGTTCGCGGGGCGCTTGCTGCGCGGCATCAAGAACGGCGCATCGCCCGCATGGATGCAGCAACGGCTGAAGGCGATCGGCCTCCGTCCGATCAGCGCCGTCGTGGATGTGACGAACTACGTGAGCATGGACGTCGGCCGCCCGCTGCACGTCTACGACGCCGACAAGATCGTTGGTGCGATCCGCGCCCGCAATGGCCGCAATGGCGAGAGCTTCCTCGGCCTCGATGGCAAGACGCACAACGTCGAGGACGGCATGTGCGTGATCGCCGACGACAAGCATGTGCTCGGCTTCGGCGGCATCATGGGCGGCGAGGAGTCGGGCTCGACGCACGAGACGACAAACGTGCTGATCGAGTGCGCCTACTTCGATCCGCTGATTACGGCTGCGACGGGGCGCAAAGCCGGTCTCACGACGGACGCACGCTATCGCTTCGAACGCGGCGTCGATCCTGCGTTCATTGCGGGCGGCCTCGATCTCGGTACGCGCCTGATGATGGATGTGGCGGGCGGCACGCCGTCGCGCGCGCGGGTTGCGGGCAAAGAGCCGGTCAAGAAGACCGTTGTTTCCTTCGCGTTCTCGCGGGTGAAGAAGCTCGCCGGTCTCGACATCGAGGAGAGCGAGGCGAGGAAGACGCTCGACGCGCTTGGCTTCGCGGTCGAAGGCAAAGGCGACACGGTGCAGGTGACGGTGCCGACGTGGCGGCCGGATGTGCATGGCTCGGCAGACATCGTCGAGGAGATCGTGCGCATTGAAGGGCTCGACAAAGTGCCGTCGGTGGCGATGCCGCGTGTGCACGGCGTCACGCGCGCGGTGCTGACGGATGTGCAGAAGCGCGCGCGGCGTGCGCGCCGGGTGCTGGCGACGCGCGGCTTCGTCGAGGCGATCACATGGTCGTTCATTCCGCGTGGGTGGTCGGAGACGTTCGGCGGCGGCGCAGAGGCGCTGGAGCTTGCCAATCCGATCTCGACCGAGATGAGCTCGATGCGGCCGAGCCTGTTGCCGGGATTGCTGACCGCGGCACAGCGTAACCGCAATCGTGGTTTCGCTGACGTCGCGTTGTTCGAGGTCGGCCAGGTCTACAAGGGCGACAAGCCGGAGGATCAGCTTCTGCTCGCGTCGGGCGTGCGGATGGGCGCGGCGCAGCTCATCGGCAGCGGGCGTCACTGGGACGGCGCGGCGAAGCCCGCCGATGTGTTCGACATCAAGGCCGACGCGGCGGCGCTGCTGGCGGCGCTCGGTGTCGATCCGGCGCGGGCGCAGATCACGCGCGACGCGCCGGCGTGGTTCCATCCCGGCCGCTCGGCGACGCTGCGGCTCGGACCGAAAGTGGTTCTGGCGCAATTCGGCGAGGTTCATCCGGCGACGCTGAAAGCGCTCGACGTGGCGGGGCCCGTATCCGCGTTCGAGGTGTTCGTCAGTCAGCTTCCGGCCGAGAAGAAGAAGGCATCGCGCGCGCGGGCGCCGCTCGTAGCTGGCGACCTTCTGCCGGTGACGCGCGACTTCGCGTTCCTCCTCGACCGCAAGGTGGCGGCAGGCGATGTCATGAAGGCCGCCGCTGCGGCCGACAAAGCGCTGATCTCGGGGATCCGCGTGTTCGATCTGTTCGAGGGCGATGCGATCGGCGCCGACAAGAAGTCACTCGCGATCGAGGTCACGTTGTCGCCGACCGAGAAGACGCTCACCGACGCCGAGATCGAGGCCGTGTCTAAGAAAGTCATCGCCGAGGTCAAGAAGGCGACCGGCGGCGAGGTGCGTGGTTGAGATGGCGAAGCGCTACTCTGGCGCCTCGTCGTTGCCCAGCCGTTTGCGCATCAGCACTTGATATGGCGTAAAGCCGTGCGCGGTGAAAAACTGTGCCGCGCCAGCGTTTGCCGCCCAATGGGACAGTGCGATCTCGCTGAGCTCCTCACCGTGCGCCCATGCTTCGGCGTGGGACATCAGCGCGCTTGCGATGCCCTGCCGACGGGCATCTGGCTCGACTGACAGGTGATGTACGTAGAGACGGCGATGTGCCGGCGAGAACGCGTTCGCGGGGCGTGTCTGCACCTCGCACCAGATGTAGCCGACCGGCTCGCCCTCGACTTCGGCGATGGCGATATTGCTCACGCGCGGCGAGAGTAGCGCTTTCAAGCCCTCGTCATCGACAGTAGGCGCGAAGTCATCGGGATAAAGGTCGGCATGGACGCTCTGCACGACCTGATTGAGCCGCGCGAGCGTATCGAGATCGCTGTTCGTCGCCACGCGAATGATGATGGTCATGGCGCTTCTCCCCCTCTGCCCATTGTTTTCAATGGGGAGAGGGCCACGCCGGAGGCGTGCTTTTTCCCAGCAGCCCGCGGCAAGAAAATATCAGTCGGCCTGTAAGCCGGGTTCTGTCTGGAGGCGAGCCTCCGCGACGGCCATTCATCTGGGACGCCGATTGCTCGGCGCCTCGTGCAACCAACCCGGGCAGCGGCGTGGACCACGCTTGGCACAACAGGCGAACCTGCCGCGCCGTGCTGCCCCTATTCGGTTTTGCTCCCGGTGGGGTTTACCTTGCCACCTCTGTCACCAGAGGCGCGGTGCGCTCTTACCGCACCCTTTCACCCTTGCTGCCGCGGGCGAACCCGCTTCGGCGGTTTGCTTTCTGTGGCACTTTCCCTGGGGTTGCCCCCGGCGGCCGTTAGCCGCCACCGTCGATCCATGGAGCCCGGACTTTCCTCCACCGCAGCACTGCTTGCGCAGCGTCCGGCAGCGACCGTCCAGCCGACTGATATCACCAGCAATAAGGGGGGCACATGGCCCCCCGTCAAGCTCTTCTCGATGTCGGAGTTGGTGCAACTCAGGCCGCGTTCCAGCCCATCACGGCCTTGATCTCGAGGTATTCCTCGATGCCGTGGCGGCCCCATTCGCGGCCGTTGCCCGACATGCGGTAGCCGCCGAACGGTGCCGACGGGTCGGCGTTGGTCATGTTGACCGTGACCATGCCGGCGCGGATCTGGCGTGCGACGTTCTTTGCCCGCTGGATGTCGCCGCCGTGAACATAGCCCGCGAGCCCGAACTCGTGATCATTGGCGATGCGCACGGCGTCGGCTTCGTCGGTGTAGCCCATGATCGACAGAACGGGCCCGAAAATCTCCTCGCGCGCGATCCGCATCTCCGGCTTCACGTCGGCGAACACGGTCGGCTTCACGTAGTAGCCCTGGTTGAAACCTTCCGGCTTGCCGGGACCGCCGGTGACCAGCGTTGCGCCCTCGGCGATGCCGGACTCGATCAGGCTCTGGATCTTGCCCCACTGTACGTCGGAGACGACGGGGCCCATGTCGCTATCGGCGGCGGATGGATCGCCGACCTTCACCGACATTGCTGCCGCTTTCGCGATTTCGGCGACCTCGGCCATCTTGTTTGCAGGCACCAGCATCCGCGTCGGCGAGTTGCACGACTGGCCGGAATTGCGGAAGCACAGCTTCACGCCTTCCGTCACCATTTTCTTCCAGTCGACGTCATCGAGCAGGATGTTCGCCGACTTGCCGCCGAGCTCCTGGCCGACGCGCTTGACGGTCGGTGCGGCGCGGATCGCGACATCGACGCCGGCGCCGGTCGAACCGGTGAAGGACATGCAGTCGATCTGCGGATGCTCGGCCATCGCCTGGCCGACAACCTTGTCGCCGTGGACCAGGTTGAAGACGCCTGCGGGAACGCCCGCTTCCTCGAGCATCTCGGCGATGAGGATTGCGGAAAACGGTGCGACTTCGGAGGGTTTGAGCACCATCGTGCAGCCCGCAGCAAGGGCTGCCGCGATCTTGCAGGAGATCTGGTTCGCCGGCCAGTTCCACGGTGTGATCATGCCGATGACGCCGATCGGCTCGCGCAGGATACCGGTCGAGCCGTGCTGCTCCTCGAAAGGATAGTCCTTGAGGATCGAATGCATGGTGCGGAAGTGGCCCATGCCTGCGCCGGCCTGGAATCGCGTCGCGAAACCGATCGGCGCGCCCATCTCGCGGCTGATCGTTTCGCCCATCTCGGTGAAGCGGCGCTTGTAGATGGCGGCGATCTTCTCGAGCAATGCGAGGCGTTCCTCGCGCGAGGAGGCCGCGAAGGCAGGAAACGCGGCGCGTGCGGCGGCAACGGCCTTGTCGACATCGGCCTTGGTGCCGAGCGCGACCTTGGCGAAGGGCTGCTCTGTCGCGGGATTGATGACATCGATCGCAGTGCCGCCCGACGGTGCCACCCACGATCCGTTGATGAAGAATTTCGTGCCCTTGTCGCTGCTCATGACATCGCCCTCATGCTAATCCGACCCCGTTTCCGCGGTCATTCGGTTTTCACGGTACCTTTAGGCGCGCCTTCCGGGCGGATCAATGGGCGCAGCCCATCGGCGCCATTTGTGCGCTGCAATGGCGTCTTTCGTGCGCGTGCGGCGTAGCCCCCTTGCAACCCCCAGGCGCATGGTCCAGTTTAACGATAGTGGCACGGTGTTGCCGGTGGGCAGGGAGCGGCTCGGGGGCTGTTCCGGATCTGCCCGCACCAGCGCCGGGGCCAGGAACTGCAGCGACGAACGATCACATCGGCCACTCGATGATCGCTTCGTGGAGCGACAGGGCGAAATGGGGCGGGTGCCCTGTACCCGCGTGATTGCGTCATCCTCAGCCGGTGAACGGGAGGACGACCATGCATGTTGCCTCGATCATGAAAGTCAAAGGCCACGCCGTCGAAACTGTGCGCGTGGACACGACGCTGACGGATGCAGCGGGCCGGCTCGCCGCGAAGCGGATTGGTGCCGTTGTTGTCACTGAGAGGTCCGGTCAGATTGCCGGCATCGTTTCCGAGCGCGATATCGTGCACGCGATTGCGCGGGAAGGTGCCGCCTGTCTCGACTGGCCGGTGTCCGAGATCATGACCCGGGACGTCCTCACCTGCACGGCTGACGATACGATCGACGAGATCATGAGCCGCATGACGGCGCGGCGTTGCCGGCACTTGCCGGTGATGGCGGATCGGCAGCTGTCCGGGATCATCTCGATCGGCGACGTGGTGAAGCACCACATCGCGGAGGTCGAGATGGAAGCGAGCGCCATGCGGGACTACATCGCGACGGGCTGACGGCGCGCCAAAAACGATCGTGCCGCGCGGGCCCCCGGGCGCCGCACGGCACGTTTGCGCCGGTGTGTTACCGGCGCCAGCTACTCGTCATTCCGCCGGAGCGGCCGCGCTCAGTAGCCCGGAGGTCCCGGGATGCGCCAGCCGTTGACCCGCTCGTTCCGGGCGTTGATCAGCGCCGACCGGATTTCGGTCCGCTCGAGGCCGATGTCCTTCAGCATCCGGTCGTCGAGGCCCCTCAGCTCGTTCTCGGCCTTCCGGAGTGCCCGGAAGTGGACGAGATCGGAGACGAGGCTGCCGAAGTAACCCTTGCCGGCTGCAAGAGCGGCGGAGGAGGCGGAAGCCAGCTTTTCGTTGGCGGCGTCGTACGCTGTACCTGAGATGTGGATGTTCTGCGTGCTCATGGTGTTTGCCTTGGTTTTTATAGTCAGTTCAAATGCTTGGGTATGCTATTCGGATTTGAGGCGACGGATCTCCACGCCCCTCCAGCCAAAGCCGGCGAGTTCGGCGTCGCTGTATCGTCGGGCGGTGGTGCACACGACCCGCCGGGCCTGCGCTTCGCGCGATACGCGTACGCCTGCGGTCAGGCGCTCGATGAATGATTGGACGAAGTCAGACAGGCCGTGGGCGTACATGCCCACGCGCAATGCTCGTTCGCTCATGACCATCTCCTTGCCCGCTCTCATTGCGCGACTCGGGTCGCTGACGGGCTGATCGTGAGATGGCATCGCGGGTGAGATCTGATAATCGGGGCGCGCGGACAAAGATTTGCGAATTGGGTTCGCAGATCACCGGTAGCCTGCCTATATTTCGAGCAAGCGGTGGTTCTGCCTGATGGATTGACCGCGCGCCGGTGCCGCCTCTAGCCATCCGAGCCGATCCATCGTCTATTGCTGCATAGCAGCAAGACGACTTTGCTGCCGGTCGTCGATGCCGTTGCTTAGCTGCGTCCGCAATCGCGGATGGTCTGATTTGTCGTGCTGAATCATGAGGTTCGGTAGATCATGCGCCAGTCGGAAGAAATGTTTGCGATGGTCCGTGTCGCCGAACGCGGCGGTTTCACGGCGGCTGCAGAAGATATTGGCCTGACACCATCGGCTGTGGCGAAGGTCATTTCGCGCCTCGAACAGCGCCTTGGCGTCCGTTTACTCAACCGCACGACCCGGCGGGCTGCATTGACCGCCGAAGGTGAGCGCTATGTCGCGCGCGCAAGGCAGATCCTCGCCGCGATCGAGGATTGCGAGGCCGATGTGAGCGCCCAGGCCACCGCGCCGCGTGGCGAGCTCCGGGTGGCGTGCGCAACCGGCGTCGGTTTCGAGACCCTCGTGGCGGCGCTGCCCGCCTTCAGTGAGCGCTATCCCGATATCCGAATCGAATTCTCGATCGCGGCCCGCCGGGTCGACATCGTCGAGAATCAGATCGATGTCGCGATACGCCACGGCGCGTTGCCGGATAGCTCGTTCGTCGTGCGCCGTCTGGCGACGTTCCGCCGGGTCCTCTGCGCCGCGCCGTCGTATCTCCGGCGTTCGCGCCCGATCGAGCAGCCCGACGACCTTCTGGAGCACGAGTGCCTCTTCTCGACCGCCAGCGAGAATCTCGGCCGGTGGCCGTTCAGAGACGGAACGCGAATCCGGACAATCCAGGTCTCCTCCCGCTACCAGTTCGACGACGGGATGGCCTGTTACCGGGCGGCTATCGCGGGAGTGGGGATCATCCGCATGTCGGACGAACAGGCCTCCCGCGCTCTCAAAGACGGGCGGCTGGTGCCAGTGCTCGAAAGCGAACACGTTCCGGACGAGGTTCAGCTCTACGCCTTGATGCCGAGTGGCCGTCAGAACTCGCCCAAGGTGCGGGCGTTCGTCGACTTTCTCGATGATGCCTACGAGCGGCAGGGGTGGAAGTGAGGGTGATCGCGGTTCAGCGGTGCGACCATGCGCGCGGCGGTTCTTGTGCACCAGTTGCCGGTCTGCTGCCGTGTTCCCGCCGCTTGATGCTACTCCTGACGTCTTAGCAACCGAATTTTCGGGCGGCATGGCCAGCCCCACGGCGTGAAGGTGGCGCCACCATGAGCAGATCAATCAGCCATCTCGACGTTCTCGAAGCCGAGAGTATCCATATCTTCCGCGAGGCGGCCGCACAGTTTCGCAAGCCGGTGCTGCTCTATTCGATCGGCAAGGATTCGACTGTTCTCCTGCATCTGGCCCGCAAGGCGTTCTACCCGCAGGAGATCCCGTTTCCGCTGCTGCACGTCGACACGACGTGGAAGTTTCGCGACATGATCGCCTTTCGCGACCGCACGGCGCGCGAGCTCGGGCTCAATCTGATCATCCACACCAACGAGGACGGCCGCGCGCGCGGGATCAACCCGATCGACTACGCACCGTCGCTCTATACCGATGTGATGAAGACGGAGGGCTTGCGCCAGGCGCTCGATCGCTACGGCTTCGACGCGGCGTTCGGTGGGGCGCGCCGCGATGAGGAAGCGAGCCGCGCCAAGGAACGCGTGTTCTCGTTCCGCACGCCCGGCCATCGCTGGGATCCGCGCAAGCAGCGGCCCGAGATGTGGAATCTGCTGAACGGTCGCCTCGGCACCGGCGAGAGCGTGCGCGTGTTTCCGCTGTCGAACTGGACCGAGCGCGATGTCTGGCGCTACGTGCTGCGTGAGAAACTCGATGTGGTGCCGCTCTATCTCGCGGCCGAGCGCCCGACGATCGAGCGCAATGGACAGATCCTCGTGCTCGACGATGACCGGATGCCGCTCCAGGCCGGCGAGACGATGACGATGCGGCGCGTGCGCTTCCGTACGCTCGGCTGCTGGCCGCTGACAGCTGCGGTCGAGTCCGATGCGGCGGATCTGGAGACCGTGGTCGCCGAGACACTCGCCGCGCGGACGTCGGAGCGCCAGGGACGGTTGATCGACCACGATCAAGCCGGCGCGATGGAGAAGAAAAAGCAGGAAGGTTATTTCTGATGTCGGCCGCTTCAGGAAAGACGGCGGTTGCGGCGAATGAGCCAGACACCATCGCATCGCAGGATCCGGAGTTGTCGCGTGGACCCGCGCCGAGCCTGGAGGCGATCGGTGCCGCCGGCGAAGAACTCGACGGCATTGTCCACATTCTCACGTGCGGTTCGGTCGACGACGGCAAGTCGACGCTGATCGGCCGTCTGCTGTGGGACGCATCCGATCTGCCGGAGGACACGCGCGCGCGCATCGCCCGCTCGCACCTGCCGAACGGCCAGCCGGATTTCAGTTTGCTTGTCGATGGGCTCGCCGCCGAACGCGAGCAGGGCATCACCATCGACATCGCGTGGCGCTACGTTGATGCGGGACGCCGCCGCTACGTCATCATCGACAGTCCCGGGCACGAGCAGTACACGCGCAACATGGCGACGGGCGCTTCGCACGCCGATATCGCGGTGATGCTGGTCGATGCCCGCCACGGCGTGAAGCCGCAGACGCGACGGCACGCGGCGATCCTTGGTCTGCTTGGTGTCCGGCGCGTCGTTCTCGCGGTCAACAAGATGGACCTGACCGGCTGGAGCGAAGAACGCTTCCGCGAGATCGAGCGCGATTTCCACGTCGTGATGGACCGCTTTTCGTTCGAAGGTGTCGTCGCCATTCCGGTCGCCGCAACGTCGGGCGACAACGTCGCGCAGCGATCGGCGGCGATGGATTGGTATCGCGGGCCGACACTGCTCGATCAACTCGGCAGTGTTCCCGGCCGCGGTCCATCGTCGGCGGGCCCGTTCCGCTTGCCGGTGCAGATGGTTCTGCGCCGCGCGCCGGATTTCCGCGGTCTCGCAGGAACGATCAGCTCGGGCTCGATATCGGTCGGGTCGCAGGTCATCGATACGACGTCCGGCCGCAGCGCACGCGTGCGCCGCATCGCGACGATGGACGGTGATCTCGACACGGCGCACGGCGGTACTGCGGTCGTGATCCAGCTCGATACTGATCTCGACATCGCGCGGGGCGCCGTGCTCGCGCCGCCGGATGCGCCCGCTCTGCTCGTGAGCCGATGCGACGTCCGCCTGTTCTGGATGTC
>CAZKZT010000067.1:0-13388 GCA_964557265.1 uncultured Hyphomicrobium sp. | reverse complement strand
TCTTTGATTGAGAGTCTGATTCACGCTCTCGATGGAAGCTCAAGCGCTTCCATCTCGACCGATCAGGCTCTAACACAGACGCGGCCTACCCCGGCTCTTCGGGCGCGATACTCTTCACGATCGAGGCGTCGAGTGCTTCGTAGTCGTGGTAGCCGATCACCTCGTACAGACGCTTGCGTGTCTGCATACGGGCGAGCTGCGGCTCGGTGTTCCCGTCCTTGGCCAGCTGGGCGAAGAACGTCTCGATCGCGTGCGCGGCGACACGCAATGCCGAAACCGGCCAGATGACAATGCCAATGCCAGCCGCCTCCAAAGTCGCCGCGTCGATAAGCGGCGTGCGGCCGAACTCGGTCATGTTGGCCATCGTCGGCACCGGCATGGCGGACGCGAACGCGCGGAACTGCTCGAGGTTGGTCAACGCATCCGGAAACACGACGTCGGCACCGGCTTCGGCGTAGAGACGGGCGCGCGCGATCGCGCCCTGCAGTCCTTCAGACGCTGCCGCATCGGTGCGCGCGATGATGACGAGATGGCGCCGCGCCTTGCGGGCCGCCGCGATCTTGGCCGCCATCTGCTCCGGCGGAATGAGCGTCTTGTCGTTGAGGTGCCCGCATTTCTTCGGCAGCACCTGATCCTCGATATGGACCGCGGCAGCGCCAGCATCCTCGAGCTCGCGCACGAGCCGCATCGCATTCAGCGCTTCGCCATACCCCGTATCGCCATCGACGATGACCGGCAGCCCCGTTGCCCGCGCAATCGCGCGCACGGCGCCGGTCAATTCCTCCATCGTCAGCACGCCGAGATCGGGGAGCCCCCGGCTGGCTGTCGTCCCCGCGCCTGACACGTAGAGCGCATCGAAACCCGCATCGCGCGCGAGCAATCCCGTGATCGCATCGTGTGCGCCCGGTGCCCTTATGATCCGCTTGCTCGCGAGCCGTTCGCGCAGGCGATCGCCCATTCGGACACCGAAGCCGCCTTCTGGCTCGAGCCACGTCGTCATATCCCCGCTCCTGTCAAACGCGCCGCGCCGATTGGGATTGTCCCCTCATGACGCCGGCACGGGTGCCGCTTCCTCCATTGCCGCCGGCGCCGCGGCCGGCGTGTCCTGCTCACCTTGCCACTCGTCCGGTCGATCCGCCGTCGACGAATAGATCACGATCGGCTCCTCGATGAGATGGATCGGGATCGGCCGGCGCGCCACGAGCTGTGGATTGTGCGACGGAGCCGCCCGGTCCTTCGGCGGCTCCATCCAGTGGTCGGCCTTCGGCGTCCGGTCCAGCCCGATCGGGTAAATCGTCACCTTGTCGGGCTCGAACTTCATGCGCAGGAAGTTGCGGTAGTCGGATATGCGCAGCGCCGCGAACGCATCCTCCGTGTGCATGCGCAGGAGGCATCCCGCGAGCACCCAGTAGACACCCCACAACAACGCACCGACGAACCCACCGATGAAGATCATCTCGGGCGGATAAAGCACGAAGCCAACGATCTTGCGCACCTCGGCATAGGGCAAACCTTCGTGCTTCACGCCCATGCCCATGTTCTCGTCGAGCGGCGCCAGCTGCGGCAGCGGCTCGTTGCTCGGCACCACGTATGGCGCGCCGCTCTCACGCGATCGGCGCTCGCGATCGATGAGCCGGCGCTGCTGGACGGCCTGCGGCGAGATCGGTTCAAGCGTCTCCTTGATGACGTCCCTGACGATGCCTTCTTGCTGATCGCGCTGCTGCCAGATGACATCGACCTGCGACTTGATCGTCGGTGTGATCAGGTTGTGGAACATGATCAAAAGCAGACCGATCGCGAACATCGCGAAGATGTGGGCGGCGAAATGCAGCGAGCCGACGACGCCTTTGACGAACAGCCACTTCCATCGCGGCCGATCGACCGAGTCGACGTACGAACACAGGAAAAACCAGAGACCGCCGACCATCGCCGACAGCGTGATCGACACCAGCATCGCCTGGATCAGATAAAGCGGCAGGAACGCGATGAGCCCCCAGTACGTCGACGGCGTCACCGCGTCCATCTGGCCATTCGAGATGTTGTAGCGTTCGGCGATCGAATAGAAATTCCACGTGATCATCCAATAGATGAACCCGATGCCGATGCCGAAGAAGTAGTTGGTGAACGGAAACGCGAGCCCCTTCAGACCAAGGAAAAAGCTGGTCATCTTGCTCGGATAGACTTTGGCCCGGCGCTCCTCGACGCGCTTGCGCAACGATGACCGCCGCGACGGCGCCGCCGCCTGCGGCTCAGCGGCTTCCACCGGCGCCGCCGGCTCAGCCGCCGCCGACGTATTGCCCTTCAGACGCAGATCGTAGCGCTGCGCCTTCACGTCCGCATCCGGCTCGCGCTTGGTCTCGAGGCCGTCCGGAACCACTATGTCGGGGTTCGGCCAGGTGATCTTGATCTCGTTCTTCAGCGTATGCGTCGGATGCAGGAACGAACCGCCGCCGCCCGACGTGAACAGGTGCACGTCGAGGCCGGGCGCGTAGTAGCGGTTGTAGTGGTGCCAATCGCCCGCGATGACGGCGGAAATCTTGATCCCACGCTTGCGCGCGATCGAGGTGATCTTGAAGAAATTGCTGTCCTCGTCGAAGCCCTGGTCATCGGCGATCATCCAGGTCGGCTCGGCGATACAGATGATCAGATTGTCGCCGGGCCCCATGAGACCGGCGATGGCCTCGAAATAGTTGACCTGCGAGACATCGAGATACTGCGAGAACTGGATGTCGCAACCCCAGATCCACCAGCGGTACGGCAGCTCGAGCGCCCAGTAGCTGCGGTGCTGCTTGCACTTCCAGCCACCGATCTTGTTGCCATTCTGCTGGGACATGCGATCGCGCGCCGAGCAGAACAGGCTGTCGAACGCGGACAGGCCGTCGTACCAGTCGTGATTGCCGGGAATGGCGAACAGTTTGCGCTCGGCATTCGGGACGTTGTAGGCCCAGTCGTAGGGCGTCTGCAGGCGCAGCTTGTATTCCTCGCGCGTCGCCTGCGGGTAGCACTGGTCGCCCCCCATGATGAGGATCGAGCCCGCGTCCAACTGGCCTGCGTCCTTGACGTCGAGATGCGACTGCGCGAGCAGGTACGCCGTGGCATATGTCGGCAGGAAGCCGTCGCCGATGTCGGCGATGTAGTCGATCCAGAAAGCGCCGTTCTCGCCGAGCGCGACACGCCGTTCCGGATCCTCACTGCGCGTGTCGGAATAGTTGTAGCGGTTGATGATCGTCTCGATCGGTGCGACGTCGGTCGCCGCCTGGATCAGGCGCTGGTCGGCATACTGGCCGAACACCGACGAGATAATGGTACGCACGCCGACACGCGCCAGCAGCGCCGGCTCGTACCACCCGACCATGCCGGGCAGCTCGCCGTCGCGCAGTTTCTGAATCGGTTTCTTGTTGTCCATCCCATCCCCTGAGGCCGAGTACCCTGGACGTACTGTTCGCCCTGGCGCTGCCGGTCACGGCGCGCACAAACAGCCGAATACACGCTTCCGACGTTACCGGATCGGATTTCCGGGCGTCGGCCGCGCGCGCCAGCCGTCAGGGCACCATAGCACTCTAACCATCGTTCAGATGGCAGGCAGAAATGCGGCCGGGCGCAATTTCCTTGAGCACTGGCACTTCATTGCGACAGCGCGCGAACGCCCGCGGGCATCGGGGGTGGAAATGGCAGCCGCTCGGCGGATTGAGCGGCGAGGGGATCTCGCCCTTGATCGGATGGAAGGTGCGTTTGGTCGTCGAGATGCGCGGAACTTCCGCCAGCAGCGCCTGGGCGTAGGGATGATTGGGCCCTGCAAACAACACCTCGGTGTCCGCCGCCTCGACCACCCGGCCGAGATACATGATGACGACACGGTCGGTGATGTGCTGGACGACACCGAGGTCGTGGCTGATGAAAAGATAGGTGAGATCAAACTCACTGCGCAGATCCATGAACAGGTTGATGATCTGCGCCTGGATCGAGACGTCGAGCGCGGCAATCGCCTCGTCGCAGACGAGGAACTCGGGATTGACCGCCAGCGCGCGCGCGATGCCGATGCGGCTCCTCTGGCCGCCTGAGAACTGATGCGGATAGCGCCGCTTGAGATCAGGATCGAGGCCGACGCGATTGAGAATGTCGTCGACGTACGCCGCGAGACCGCTGCGTGTCGTCATGCCGTGCACGAGCGGTGCCTCACCGACGATCATCTCGACGCGCGCGCGCGGATTGAGCGAGGCGAACGGATCCTGGAAGATCATCTGGATCGCGAGGCGCGCGGCATGCACTTCCGCGCTCGACTGTGCGGCGCGCGACTTGCCCTTGAACAGCACCTCACCCTCGGTCGGCGTCAGCAGTCCCGCGATCATGCGCCCGAGTGTAGACTTCCCGCAGCCTGATTCACCGACGAGCCCCACGACTTCGCCGCGTCGAATATCGAGATCGACACAATCGACCGCATGGACAGTCTCCTCGCGCACATCGGCCCCGAGATGTCCGGCGATGCGGCCAGCAAGATCCGGCTTCTTCACAAAACGCTTGGATAGCCCGCGCGCGGAGACCAGCGTCTCCGCTGCTGTGGTCGTTGCGCTCATGGCGTCGCTCCTTCCGCGACGGGCACGGCCTGACGAACCGGATTGAAACAGCGCACCTCGCGTCCGGGCGCCAGCTCGCTGATCGGCGGCGTTTCTAAGCACGCATCGATTGCCTGCCCACAGCGGGTGCGGAAAGCGCAGCCTTTCGGCAAATTGATCAGCGACGGTGTCATGCCGGGAATCTGCGAGAGGCGCGTACCACGCTGATTGTGGCTCGGCACCGATCCGATCAGACCCTTCGTGTACGGGTGCTTGGGATCGTTGACGACCTCGGCGGTGCGGCCCGTCTCGACGATGCGGCCGGCGTACATGACCGCGATGCGATCGGCGAGCGAGGAGACGACCGCAAGATCGTGCGTGATCCAGATCATCGCCGTACCCGTGCGCGCGCACAGCGCCTGCGCCTCGGCCAGGATCTGTGCCTGGATCGTGACATCGAGTGCCGTGGTCGGCTCGTCGGCGATGATCAGGTCGGGCTTGTTGATGAACGCGATCGCGATGGCCACGCGCTGGCGCATGCCACCCGACAGCTCATGCGGGTAGTTTTTGAGGCGCGCCTCGGGCGCGGGAATGCCGACCTCGGCCAGCGCCGCCCGTGACCGCTCCAGCGCTTCGGCCTTGCTGACCTTGTGATGCCCCTGCACCGTCTCGATCATCTGCGTATCGATGCGCAGGACCGGATTGAGCGTCATCATCGGATCCTGGAAGATCATCGCGATGCGATCGCCGCGCAGCGCCTGCAGCTCGGCCTCGCTCGCCGTCGTCAGCTCCCGATCCTTGAAGCGCACCGAGCCTTCGACGATCCGTCCCGGCGCATCGATGAGCCCGAGGATCGAGAACCCCGTGATCGACTTGCCTGATCCCGACTCACCGACCAATCCCAGAATTTCGCCCGGCGCCACATGCAGCGACACGCCATCGACGGCCTTGACCACGCCCGCCTTGGTGAAGAAGTGCGTCGCCAAGCCCTCGACGGTCAGCGTCGGGTCGCCATTCGCTCGATCCATCGCGCTCATTTGCTGAGCCTCGGATTGAGCACGTCGCGGAGCTGGTCGCCGACGAGATTGATGATGACGATCGTCAAGAGCAGTACGAGTCCCGGAAAGAAGCTGATCCAGTAGTCGCCCGACAGCATGTACTCGAAGCCGTTCGAAATCAGCAGGCCGAGCGACGGCTCGGTCTGCGGCAGGCCGACGCCAAGAAATGACAGCGTCGCCTCCAGCGAGATCGCGTGCGCCGTCTGCACCGTCACGACGACGATCAGCGGCGGCAGGCAGTTCGGCAGGATGTGACGGAAAAGAATGCGCGCGTTCGATATCCCGAGGCAGCGGGCCGCCTCGACATACTCCTTGCGGCTCTCGACCAGCGCCGAACCGCGCACCGTGCGTGCATAATACGCCCACTGCACCGTCACGAGCGCGATGATGATCTTGTCGACACCCTTGCCGAGGATCGCGATCAGCATCAGCGCCACGAGGATCGCCGGAAACGAGAGCTGGAGATCCACGATACGCATGATGATGCTCTCGGTCCGCCCGCCGACATAGGCGGCGACGAGACCAATCGCAGCGCCGAGCGCCATCGCGATGAGACCGGACATGACGCCGACCGCGAGCGAAATCCGCAAGCCGTAGAGCATCGCGCTGACGAGATCGCGCCCGGCGCCGTCGGTGCCGAGCCAGTGTGTGTAGGCGCCGCTCGCGCTCGGCGTGCCGGGCTTCAAGCGGCTGTCCATGATGTCGACCTGGGCCAGGTCGTAAGGATTCTGCGGCACGATCCATGGCGCGATCAGCGCCAGCACCATGGTCGCGAGCAGCATGATCATCGCCGCCAAGGCGAGGCGGCTCTCGGCGAAGTCGGCGACGAAGCGCGCCAGCGGCGTCTGCACAGCAGGGCGGGCTGGTGCGGGGACGCCGGCTGATCTCGCGTCGGTGACACTCATGCGGCCTTCTCCCCGATGCGCACCCGCGGATCCAGGATCGAGTAGAGGATGTCGACCACGAGATTGATCACGACGAACAGCAGCACGATGATGATGAGGTAGGCAACGATCACCGGCCGGTCGAGGCTCTGGATCGAGTTGATCAGCAGCTTGCCCATGCCGGGCCACGCGAAGATCGTCTCGGTGACGACCGAGAAGGCGATCAGATTGCCGAACTCGAGCCCCAGCACCGTCACCACCGGAATGAGGATGTTCTTGAGCAGGTGAACGCCGACGATCCGGCGGACCGAGATGCCCTTGGCGCGGGCGAACTTGATGTAGTCCTGGTGGATCGCCTCACGCGCACCGGCGCGCGTCAGACGGATCACGAGGCTGATCTTGAGCAGCGCCAGATTGATCGCCGGCATCGCGATGTGGCGCAGGCCATCGATCGTGAACAGGCTCGACTCGATGCCGAGGAATGTCGCCGTCGGCCCGCGCCCCGTCGAGGGCAGCCAGCCGAGTATCACCGCAAACACCATGATCATCATGATGCCGACCCAGAATGTCGGCAGCGAGAAGCCGAGGATCGATGTCGCCATGATGGATTTGGAGACGAAACTATCCGGCTTCAGTCCTGCGTAGAGACCGAGCGGAATGCCGAGCAGGATCGACATCAGGGTCGCCGCGATCGCGATTTCGAGCGTCGCCGGCATCCGCTCGATGATGAGCTTCAGCGCTGAGGTGCCGTGCACGAAGGATGTGCCGAGATCACCGGTCAGCGCGTTGCGGAGGAAGGTGAAGTACTGGATGTAGATCGGCTGATCGAGGCCGAGGCGCTGGATCGTGCGCTCGATCTCGGCCTGATCGGCCTGCGGGTCGATCAGCAGATAGATGGGATCGCCGACGACATTGAGACCGAGAAACACGATCACCGACATCGCCAGCACGACGGCCGAGCTCTGCATGAGGCGGCGGATAATGTAGGCGACCACGCGTGGCTCCCAATGCAAAGGGAACCGCCCCCGCACCATGGCGGGGGCGGCCTGGGCTCAAAGCAGCCGATTAATCGCTGACGCTGTTCGCGATCGTGTTCTCATCGGTGCGGGGCGTATATTTCAGCCCTGCCCGCGTGGCCCATGTGTTGAGCTGATAGTGGCTCACGATAACGCCGACATCGTTGATCGCGATCTCGCTCGCCTTGGCCAGCAGCTCGGCACGCTTGGCGTCATCCACGGTCGCAAGCGCCTCGTCGATCGCCTTGTCGAGAACCGGGTTCGAATAGCGGCCGCGGTTGGCGGTGCCCATGCCGGTCTGCTTGCTGAACGTCGCCACCAGCGACTTCAGCGGCGACGACACTTCACCCGTGCCCGCACCCCAGCCGACAAGGATGAAGCTGAACTCCGGATTGCCGCCCGCGCCCGCAGAAGCGCGATTGAAGAACACCGCCGGCGGCATCGTCTCGACCTTGGTCTCGACGCCGATGCGGGTGAACATCTGCGCCACCGCTTCAGCCATGCGCGCGTCATTGATGTAGCGGCCGTTGGGGCTGTGCAGCGTCATCTTGAAGCCCTTCGGGAAGCCGGCTTCCGCAAGCAGCTTCTTGGCGCCTTCGGGATCGAAGGCTTCAGGCTTCAGGTTCTTCGACACACCGAAGAACCCTTCGGCGAGGAACTGCGACGCAGGCACCGCCGCCTTCTCCATCAGCCGATCGATGATCGCCGGACGGTTGATCGCCTTCGAGAGCGCCTTGCGGACACGCAGGTCCTTGAGCGGGTTCTTGATCTTCGATCCGTCATGGCCTGTGATGAACGGCGACTCGTCGCGCCACTGATCCATGTGGAAGAAGATGACGCGGTTCGAGAGGCCCTGCCCGAGGGCAACCTTGCCGTCCTTCTGCAGACGCTGGATGTCCGTCGTCGGGACTTCCTCGATGACGTCGACGTCACCCGCGAGCAGCGCGGCAACGCGCGCCGGGCCGGTCTTGATCGGACGGATCGTCACCTTGGCCCACTTCGACTTGCCGCCCCAGTACTCGTCGTTGCGAACGACAACATAGCGGTCGCCTTTCACGAACTCGGAAAATTTGAACGGTCCGGTGCCGATAGCGGCCTTGCCGGAGTTGAAGTCATCCGTCTTGGCACCCGTCGCGGCCTTCTTCGAGATGATCGCGATCGTCGCCATATCATTCGGCATCAGCGGATACGGCGCTTTGGTCGAGACGCGGATCGTGTGATCGTCGACCTTGGTGAACGTCTTGCCCCGCACATACAGCGCGAAGCTGCCGGGACTGTTCTCGACGTTCGGCGCGCGCTCCATCGAGAAAATCACGTCGTCGGCCGTGAACGGCGAGCCGTCGTGGAACTTGACGCCGGTCCGCAGCTTGAACTCCCACGTCAGGTTGTCGATCGTCTTCCAGCTCGTGGCGAGTCCGGGAATAAGCGCCTGCTTGGCATCGAAGTGCACAAGGCGATCGTAGACGTGTGACGTCAGCGCGTTGTTGGGCGTGAGATTATGGAAGTGCGGATCCATCGCCGATGGCTCAGCGGACAGAGCCATCTTCAGATCCTTGGCCGATGCGGCCAAAGGCGTGACAACCGACAAGCTGGCAGCGACGATCGCCGCCATAACCCTCGCGGGCAGTGACATCAGGGATTTCCTCCGGGTTGACGCGAGGCTCTTGCGGCCCCTTACGCGCTCATACAAACAGCAGCGCCGGGCGAGCCTAAGCGGCTCGTCCAGACATGTGGGCAACCTAGCATAAGTTCGCGACGTGCCAAGCAGATCGGAAGGCATCGCTGCCCGAAATCTACCAGGTCCGGCGAGAGCCTGTGTCGATGTGGAAAAACCCGCGGCGGTAGAGCTTCAGTCCGCCCACTGCGCCGTGGCTGCGCAGGAACGAATACACCGCCCGCGCTCCAGCGCCATGGACGCGGAAGTCAACCGCGTTGCCGGAAAGGTGGTGAGAATGGCGGGCGCCACCGACGCGCGCGTTATGACGGCGGCCGCGGCAGGTCGAGTTGACAGTCACTGGACCAAACGAACTGGCGACCTGATTGATGACCGCGCGCAGCCTGGCGTTCAGGCAGCCGGAGTTCGCCACCCATTTGACGCGGCCACCGGTCAGGCTCCGCTCGGTGCCAAGCGACGGCGCGAAGCTATTGCCAAGGCTCGCGGTGCGAACGCCGGGGCGGTGGCCGTTGCGGCGTGCGCCGCGCGACTTGCGGGTCGACCTGCCCTGACTGATGCGGCGGCTGCCGCCCGTCAGGCTTTCGCGCCTCTTCTGCGGATCAATCGCGCCGAGACGCATCCGCCGCGCTTGCGTGCCCTGATAGCTGACGCGCTGACGGCTACGCTGCGACGCCCGCTGGCCACGCTCGCGCGATGGCGAGGCTTCACCCCTGAACTGATAGACACTATCCGCATGAGCCGGTGTGATGGCCGGCACTGTCGCCATGAGGGCGCCAAACCCGATCGCAGCGGCAACCGCCACCGCCCAGCGGTAGCCGTTCGTGAACGCGTACATATCCCTTGTACTCCCCTAGAGCGCTCGATCGGCACCGGCCCCTTGCTTGGGCCACCTGTTGCCGTTCGAGCTGTCCGTGCCCCGCTGCGGACAAAAGGGGTAGTTGCATGACGCCTGGAAGGTAAGGTCTTGTTTACTCTATTGGTTAACACACGGCCGCGGAAAATTTATCAGCCTCCGCCGCATCAGCCTTCGTAGAATTGAACTGGCTCGCCGACGGCCGGGCTCAAAATCTCTCCGTCCCACATGACGCAATGGCCGCGCACGAACGTGCCGATGGGCCAGCCGCGCACGCTGCCGCCGTGATAGGGCGTCCACCCGGCCCGCGACTTGATCCAGTCATTGGTGATGGTCATTGTCCGCTTGAGATCGACGACCGTGAGGTCGGCGTCATAACCGACCGCGATGCGGCCCTTGCCCGCGATCCCGAACAGCCGCGCCGGGCCATGGCTGGTCAAATCCACGAACCGCTGCAGCGACAGCCGCCCGGCATTAACGTGGTCGAGCATCACCGGCACCAGGGTTTGAACGCCAGTCATGCCGGAATGGCTTTCGGGATAGGGGTGGTCCTTTTCTTCGCGCGTGTGCGGCGCGTGATCCGAGCCGAGCACGTCGACCGTACCGTCCGCAATCGCGGCCCACAGCGCCTGCAGGTGGCGGGCGTCGCGCACCGGCGGGTTCATCTGGGCGAACGTACCGAGCCGCTCGTAGCAATCGGGCGCCACCAGGGTCAGGTGATGCGGCGTCACCTCGACGCTCGCCCACATCTTGTGGTCGCGCAGGTAATCCATCTCCTCGGCGGTCGAGACGTGGAGGACATGGACGCGCTTGCGGTAGCGCTCGGCGAGGCTGACCAGCCGCTCGGTCGCGATCAGCGCCGCCGTCTCGTCGCGCCAGACCGGATGGGAGGAAGCATCGCCAGGCCGGCGAAGATGGGCGCGTTCGCGCAGCCGCGCCTCATCCTCGGCGTGGAACGCCGCCCGCCGGGAGATCGCGGCAATCACCTTGTCGAGGGTTGGCTCATCCTCGATCAGCAGATCGCCGGTCGAAGCACCCATGAACACCTTGATACCGGCCGATCCCTCGAGCCGCTCGAGATGAGGGATCTCGCCGACGTTCTCTCGCGTCCCGCCCACATAGAAGGCGAAGTCGCAGTGCATCCGCCCGCGCGCGCGCGCCACCTTGTCGGCCAGCGTCTCCTCGGTCGTCGTCAGCGGCTTGGTATTCGGCATCTCGAAAACGGCCGTCACACCCCCTGCAACCGCCGCCAGGCTCCCCGTCGCGAGATCTTCTTTCTGCTCGAGACCCGGTTCACGGAAATGGACCTGTGTGTCGATGACGCCGGGGAGGACGTGGAGATCCTTGGCGTCGATCACCTCCGCCGCCCGGGAGGCCGAAATTTCGCCGATCGCCGCTATGCGTCCGCCGACGATGCCGATATCCCGCACCGCCTCGCCATCGTGATTGACGACAGTTCCGCCCTTGACGATAAGGTCGAAAAGCTCTGCCATACCCCGCCTCCAGGAACGTTCAGTGCGCCGCCGCACATACAGTCCTGGCGGGATACAGCAGATGAGAGAGGCGCGCCAGCCGCCCCGGAGCATCACCGAGCCGCATGCGATCGCTTTCGCGCTTCAGCGGTCCGATAAAGATGCTCTGGGACCACGAGCTGTAGAGCAGGCGCATCTCCGCTCTAGCCGCGCAAAGCGGGAGATATGATCGATATGAGCACACCTGTAGTCGCGCTGCTTGCCGATCGCGGCGTCGTATCGCTGTCGGGCCCGGATGCGGAAAGCTTCCTGGACAATCTCGCCACCAATGACCTCTCCGAGATGGTTGTAGGTGAAGCCCGCTTCGCCGGGCTGCTGACGCCGCAAGGCAAGATCCTGTTCGAGTTCTTCGCGATCCGCACCGCCGACGGCTTCCTCCTCGATACGCTGGCGGCCAAGACTGCCGAACTCGTCAAACGTCTGACGATGTACAAACTGCGCGCGAAGGTTGTCCTCGCGGATGTCAGCGCTGACTACGCCGTGGCCGCGGCCTGGGGCGCGCCGCCCCCGGCAATCGCCGAGGGCTGGTGCACCGTGGATCCGCGCAGCCCGAACCTCGGCTGGCGCCTGCTGGTGCCGCGCACCGCTGCCCTATCGGCCACGGCCACCGAGGACGACTATCACCGGCACCGCATCGCCATCGGCATCGGCGAAGGCAGCCGCGATTACCCCCTCGGCGACACCTTCCCGCACGAAGCCAACTACGACCGCAACGCTGGCGTCTCATTCGTCAAAGGCTGCTTCGTCGGCCAGGAAGTCGTCTCGCGCATGCAGAACAAAACCGTCGTACGCAAACGCGTTGTTGCGATCACGGGCAGCGCGCCCCTGACCTCCGGCGCCGACATCCTCATTGGCGCCGCCGTGATCGGTACGATTGGCTCCGTCGATGGCAGTCGCGGTCTCGCGCTCGTGCGCATCGACCGCGCCGCCGAAGCCGCCGACAAAGGCCAGACACTGACGACTTCCGACACCGCTGCCATCACCGTCGATCCCGCCGCACTCGACCGCTATCGCGCCAGCGCCGCCGCAAAGGCCGCCTCGCCCGGAGCGCTGCTATGAGCCAAACAAAAGAATTGATCCGCTGTGGCTGGGTCGGAATCTCGGATGCCGAATACACCCGCTATCACGACGAAGAGTGGGGCGTGCCGAAGTCCGATGACAAGGCGCTGCTGGAAAAGCTGATCCTCGAAGGTTTCCAGGCCGGCTTGTCGTGGATCACGATCCTCCGAAAGCGCGACAACTTCCGCAAAGCCTTCCACGGCTTCGATGCCGAGAAGATCGCGCGCTACACCCCCCGCGACATCGAGCGGCTGATGGCCGATCCCGGCATCGTGCGCAACAAGATGAAGATCGAGGCGACGATCGACAATGCCAAGGCCTACTTGAAGCTGCGCGAGCGTACGAGCCTCGGCAAGTTTCTCTGGGACTTCGTCGATAGCAAGCCGCTGATCCACCAACGCCCGACGATGCGCGACATCCCGCCTGAGACACCCGAATCCAAAACCATCTCGAAGGCCCTCAAGAAGGAAGGATTCCGCTTCGTCGGCCCGACCACCGTCTACGCGTTCATGCAGTCATCGGGCTTCGTCAACGACCACATCGTCGATTGTCACCGTCACCACGCTTGCGCCGCACTCCAGCGCAAATTCAAGGCGCCGAAAGCATGAGCGGGCCGGAACACGACGAGCGCCCGCGCGCTTGGCAGCGCATGCTGTCCGGCCGCCGGCTCGATCTCCTGGCGCCATCGCCCGATGACGTCGCAATCGAGGACATCGCCCACGGCCTGGCCCGCGTCGCGCGCTGGAACGGCCAGACCC
>CAZKZT010000066.1:5562-13445 GCA_964557265.1 uncultured Hyphomicrobium sp. | reverse complement strand
CCCGTGTGACGTGCCTTGCGTTCGGAACATGAACCAACACGGTCGGCACCCGGTTGCGCGCGCCTCGCGATCCCCGCACAATGGCACACGGCACGGGAGCAAAGATTTCCGGCCGGTCAGGGACTTTGGAAACGTTCAAGCGGACGCGGTCTTATGATCGAAGCCTGGCAGGTGCTGGCGCTGGCGCTCGGCTACGTGGGCCTGCTGTTCGCTGTCGCCTGGTTCGGTGATCGTGTCATTCGCTCGCGGAAAGGCGGCAGCGGCCGGCCCGTCACCTACGCCCTGTCGCTGGCCGTCTACTGCACGTCCTGGACGTTCTTCGGCAGCGTCGGCCTCGCGGCATCGAGCGGCTACGACTTCATTCCGGTCTATCTCGGCCCGATCCTGATGTTCGTGTTCGGCGTGCCGCTGATCCTGCGCATCGTGCGGATCGCCAAGAGCCAGAACCTCACCTCGGTCGCCGACTTCATCGCCGCGCGCTACGGCAAGAGCCAGTCGGTTGCCGCCATTGCGACGGTCGTATCGGTGCTCGGCGCGCTGCCTTACATCGCGCTGCAACTCAAGGCGGCGGCCTTCTCGATCGAAACCCTGCTCGGCCCAAGCCCGTTCAAGGATCTCGCCGTCGCGACCACCTTCGGCCTCGACACGGCGCTCGTCATCGCGCTGGCGCTCGCGGTGTTTGCCGTGCTGTTCGGCACCCGCCACATCGACGCGACGGAGCACCAGGATGGCCTGATGCTCGCGATTGCAGCGGAGTCACTGGTCAAGCTGGCGGCCTTTCTCGCTGTCGGCCTGTTCGCCATCTTCGCCATGTTCGGCGGCATCTCGGGCTTCATGGAGCGTGTCACCACCAGCAGCGAGATACAGAGCATATTCGCGAAGAGCCCGAGCGGCAGCACGTGGCTGACCGTGACGCTGCTCAGCATGGTCTGCATCATTCTGCTGCCGCGCCAGTTCCACGTCACTGTCGTCGAAAACAACGCCGAGTCCGAGATCCGCCGCGCCTCATGGCTGTTCCCGACGTATCTCGTGCTCATCAACATCTTCGTTGTGCCGATCGCGATCGCGGGCCTCGTTTTCCTGCCGCACTTCACCATCGCGCCCGACATGTTCGTGCTGGCGCTGCCGATGTGGGCCAGCGCCGACACGCTGGCGATGGTCGCTTTCATCGGCGGCTTGTCTGCGGCCACGGCCATGGTCATCGTCGAGTCGGTCGCGCTCGCGATCATGATCTGCAACGGTCTGCTGGTGCCGTGGCTGCTGCGCCGCCGCACCGATGCGATCGGACCCGACGAGGACATGAGCCGCACGCTGTTGCGGATCCGGCGCATCGCGATCTTCGCGGTCATTCTGCTCGGCTACATCGTCTACCGCGCGCTGGGGCAGGTGCAGGCGCTGGCCGCGATCGGCCTCATCTCGTTCGCCGCCATCGCACAACTCGCGCCGGCCTTCTTTATCGGCCTGATCTGGCGGCGCGGCACCGCCCGCGGCGCCATGGCCGGCATTCTGGTCGGGTTCGGCATCTGGTCCTACACGCTGCTGCTGCCGTGGGTCGCGCGCGCCGGCTGGCTGCCGATGAGCCTGATCACCGACGGTCCCTACGGCCTCACGTTCCTGCGGCCGCAGGCGCTGCTCTACCTCCAGTTCGAGCCGCTGACTCACGGCGTGCTGTGGAGCCTTCTCTCCAACGTCGTCGCGTATGTTTTCGTGTCGCTGCTGCGGATGCCTGAGCCGATCGAACGGATGCAGGCGCAGATTTTCGGCGCCGCCGATCCTCCCATGACGGCACCGAGCCCCGCGTTCCGCCTGTGGCGGACCGCGGTCACGGTCGGCGAGCTCAAGCACACCGTCGCCCGCTATCTCGGCGGCGAGCGCGCCGATCGCTCCTTCGCCGAATACGAGATCTCGCGCGGTGCGCCACTGATCCACGATGCGGAAGCCGATGTCGGCGTGCTGCGTTTCAGCGAGCATCTTCTGACCAGCGCGATCGGCGCGGCCTCCGCGCGGCTCGTGCTGTCGTTGCTGCTCAGGCGCGGAAACGTATCCGGCCAGTCCGCGCTTCGGCTGCTCGACGACGCGTCGGAAGCGCTGCAGTACAATCGCGATCTGCTGCAGTCCGCGCTCGATCAGGTCCGCCATGGTCTCGGCGTGTTCGACAAGAACATGCGGCTCATCTGCTGGAACCGGCAGTATCGCGAACTCCTCGATCTGCCGGCGGAACTCGGCCGCGTCGGCATTCCACTCGAGGAAATCCTGCGCCGCTGCGCCGAGCGCGGAGACTTCGGCCCGGGCCCGATCGACACGCAGATCTCCGATCGCTTGATGAAGCTCGTCGTTCGCCGCGAGACCTTCCTCGAGCATCTAGCCCCCAGCGGCCGCATCCTCGAGATCCGCACGTCGCCGATGCCGCAGGGCGGTATCGTGACGACCTATCTCGACATCACCGATCAGGTCGCGGCATCCGAAGCGCTGGCCCGCGCCAACGAAACGCTCGAGCGCCGCGTCGCTGAACGTACGGCGGAGCTGACCCGGGTCAACGATGCGCTGAGCGAGGCCAATCTCGCCAAGACCAGCTTCCTTGCGGCCGCAAGCCACGACCTCCTGCAGCCGCTGAACGCCGCCCGGCTCTACGCATCGAGCCTGATCGAGCGCCAGCTCGCGGCGGAGCCGATGCGGCTTGCGCAGAACGTCGATTCCTCGCTCGATGCGGTCGAAGAGATCCTCGGCGCGCTTCTCGATATCTCGCGGCTCGATGCCGGCAAATTGGAACCCGAGATCCGTCCGGTCGCGCTCGGGGAGCTGATGCTGCAACTCGAGCTCGCTTTCGAGCCCATGGCGCGGGCGAAAGGTCTCGAACTTCGCGTTGTGCCGAGCCGGGCGCTCGTCCATTCCGATCCGCGCCTGCTGCGCCGCGTACTCCAGAATCTGCTCTCCAACGCCATCAAGTACACCGCGCGCGGCAAGATCGTGTTCGGCGCACGCCGGCGTGGTGACCGTGTCGAGATCCAGGTCTGGGATTCCGGTCCAGGCATCGAGCCGGCGGAGCAACCGCTGGTCTTCAAGGAGTTCCATCGCCTCGCGGCGACCGCGGTCGCGGAGCGCGGCCTCGGTCTCGGCCTGTCGATCGTGGAGAGGATCGGTCGCGTTCTCGATGTGCCCATCGTGCTGCGCTCGGTGCCGGGGAAGGGGTCGCTCTTCTCCGTGCGCTTGCCGCGTGCCGTCGGCACGTCGCGCCATGATCTCATCCCAGATCAGAAGCCGGCGGTCGGCGACATTCGCGGCCTGCGCGTCCTCTGCATCGACAATGAGGCCGACGTACTCAACGGCATGCAGTCACTGCTTGAAGGATGGGGATGCCAAGCGATCCTGGCCGCCAGCGGCGCGGACGCACTGCGCCGCCTCGACGACTTGGGCGCGCCGCCGAGCATCATCCTTGCCGACTACCATCTCGATGCGGGAACGGGCCTTGACGCGGTCAAGGCCATCCGCGCGGCTGCGAACCAGGAGCTTCCGGTCGTCATCATCACCGCGGATCACTCTCTGGAAGTCCAGCGTGAGATCCGGGCGATGGGCCTCATCATGCTGCGCAAGCCGCTCAAGGCCGCGCAGCTGCGCGCGATCCTGTCACGCACCGCGATGCAGACTCGGATCGCGGCGGAGTAGCTTTTTCCGCGGCGCGTACGGCTTCGCCTGCACGCGCGCCGGCACTGCCTCTCGGTCGAGTACTCACGGCACGGCCTTCGGCCGCCACGTATTCGAAAGGATTCCGCTGGTCTAACTCTTCGCGCTTCGCCAGTCGCCCTGAATGCGATTGATCGCGATGACCGCCTGGGTGCGGCTGTCGACATCGAGCTTCTGGAGAATGGCCGACACGTGCGCCTTGATCGTCGCCTCGGAGACACCGAGCTGGAACGCGATCTGCTTGTTGAGCAACCCCTGGCCGAGCATCATCAGCACGCGCACCTGCTGCGGCGTCAGTGTTGAAAGGCGCGCGACGGCGTTCGAGGTATCGCTGCCGGCGTCACGAACGAGCGCGACGTCGGGCGGAGTCCAGATGCCGCCACTGAGCACGGTCTCGACAGCCGAGCGGATCTCCTCCACCGACAGCGACTTCGGGACGTAGCCCGACGCCCCGAACTCCATGCAGCGGCGGATCGTCTCCGGATCGTCGAGCGCGGATACCACGACCACAGGAATATCCGGATGCTGGGACCTGAGCAGCAGCAGGCCCGACAACCCCTGGACGCCGGGCATGGTGAGATCGAGCAGGACGAGGTCCGTGTCGGCGCGCTGGGAGATCAGCTCCTCGAGCTCTGAAAGCGATGCGGCCTGATCGATGCGGGCTTCGGCGATCGCCGAAATCAGGGCCTGCGTGAGCGCACCGCGAAAGAGCGGATGGTCGTCCACCACGATGATGCTGGTTGCCATCGGACTAGCCTCCCTCGAGGGCGCTGCGTATCAGCAGCTGCGCCATGCGGTCATCGGGATGATCGATGAGCCACGGCCGAAGAACTAGCGCGTTTCCGGCGTCTTGGCTAACATTCGCGGGAATCGCCGCCCGGCATGTGCATCCAAGGTTGCGGGACGATCGCGCGCCCGATCAGGCGTTGCCGTACGGCGACCACAATGGACGCTCATCTGACGGGATCAACCGAGTGCGGAAGGAGAGGCGGCATGATCGATCGCCAGGAACGCAGGCCCTATTGGCGGCACACCAAATGGCAGATGCTGGCGAGCCTGCTGCCGTTCATGCTGGTCGTGATCGTGCTGCCCTTCTACGTCCAAGAGCTCAACAACGCCCGCGTGCTCGGGTTTCCCTGGGGCTATTTCCTCCTGGTCCATGGTATCGGGGTGCTCGCCCTGATAACGGTCGCGTCGTTCGCGAACCGCCAGGACGTCATCGACCGCTGGCACGGTGCGCACGAGGACAGCTAGACCCTTCGTCGCCAGCATGAAGCGGAGCACATCCAGCGGACCGAGCGCCCCGCGCATCAACGCCCTCTGACCGAGCGACCGGATCAACGATGTCCATCACGCCCAGCCGCCGCCTCGTCAATCCGATGCTCGGGGTGTACTTCGGGATCTTCGCGAGCCTGTTCATCGCCATTGCGCTGATGGCGCTGATCCTGGAGCAGCTCGGCCTCGACGATTATCTCCTGCGCCTGCTCATCGCTGGCGGTCTCGCCGCGTTGTTCGCCGGGATCGCGATCGCAACACGCTCTGATTCGATGCAGGATCTGCTCTTTGCCGGCCGCCGTGTCCCGGCCATCTTCACCGGCCTCACCCTGACGATGACCGTGCTCGGCGGCACAGGGCTCGCTGCACTGCCAGGGCTTCTCTATTTGATCGGCTTCGATGCCGTTTTCCTGACGGTCGGCATGACCGCGGGGCTCGTCGTGTTCGCGATCCTGATCGCGCCCTACATGCGCAAATTCGGCGCCTATTCGCTCCCGTCCTATTTGCGGATGAGGTTCGCGAGCCCGAGCGTCGGCATCGTCGCCGCGACGGTGATCAGCGTGCCGCTCCTGCTCCTCATCGTCGCCGAGTTCAAGGTGGCGCTGATGGCTGGCAGCCTGTTGACGCAACTCTCGCCCCTGGTGCTGGCGCTGTCTATGTCGCTGCTCGTGCTGGTGATCGCGGCCGCCGGCGGTCTGCGATCCGTGAGCTGGACCAGCGCCGCGCAGGGCGTGGTGGTGATGCTCGCCGTGCTGATCTCGGTCGCGGTGATTGCGGTTCTGATGGCGCAATTGCCAATCCCACAGCTCAGCCATGGCCGCTCGACACGCACCATCATGAGGATGGAGGCGCTTCAGGGCATTCCCCACGTCATTGCCGATTATTTCGCCTTCGATCTTCCGGGCACCGGCCTTGAAGTGACCGGGCGGCGTTTCGCAACCCCGTTCGCCAGTATCGGGCAGGGCGCCTTCCTGATGTCGATCCTCGCCGTGATGGCGGGCGTGGCGGCGCAGCCGACGCTGCTCGCGCGGGTCGCGGCAACGCCGGGCGTTTATGCAACGCGAAAGTCGGTCGGCTGGGCGATCTGCCTCGTCAGTCTGGTTTTTCTGACGATGTCGGCGGTCGGCGTGTTTCTCCGGGAAGTGGCGCTGACCGAAGTAGCGGGGCGGCCCGCGGGACAGCTGCCAGCGTGGCTGCCGCCGCTCATCGCGCAGGAACTCGCCTCTGTTGATACAGGCACGGCAAAACTCACGCTCAGCAGCTTCGCCATTCGCCGCGACGCGGCAATGGTCATCCTGCTGTCGGCAAGCCAGGTCCCGATCGCGCTCACTTATGCCGTGATCGCTGGCCTTCTGGCGGCAGCGCTGTCCGCGGTGGCGATCAGCACCCACACGCTCGGCATCATCCTGTCCGAAGATGTGATCCTCGGCCCGCGCAATATGTTCGCGCCCGAGCGCTCGCGAAGCCGGACGCTCCGGCTGTCGCTCGCCGCCGTCACGATCGTTGGCTGCTGGCTCGCGGTCGTGGTCCCCGGCGATCCGCTGGAATTGCTGATGTGGTCTCTCGCACTGACCGGATCGACGGCGTTTCCCGTTCTACTGTTGTCGATCTGGTGGAAGCGGTGCAACGGGTGGGGAGCTATGGCGGGGCTGCTGGTCGGCGGCGGCGTTGCGCTCATTGCCCTTCTCGGCGGCGAGCTCGCGGGCATCGGATTGCCCGGTCCGATGGCGGCCGTAGCCGGGGCGCCCGCGGCGCTGATCGCGAGTGCTGCTGTCAGCCTGCTCACGCCCGCGCCCGGGCGTCACGTCCTGGAGCTGGTGCGGGATTTGCGCGTGCCGGGCGGCGATACGCTCTATGATCGCGAGGTTCGCCTGGCGCTCGCCGAGCGGCGGCGGCAAATGGGCGGCTGAGCGGCAGCTCTGGCTGACAGGTTGATGTTTCGCGGCGGGTCAGGAGCGGCGCCATGTCGTCACGTGAGCAGTTCAAACTTTATGCTCCGATAGAGCCATACCGCACGGGCCGTCTCTCCGTCAGCGGCGGTCACGAGATCTATTTCGAGGAAAGCGGCAATCGCGACGGCAAGCCGGTCGTGGTCGTGCATGGGGGCCCGGGCGGCGGCAGCAATCCGACCATGCGCCGCTTTCATGACCCCTCGCGCTACCGCATCATCCTGTTCGATCAGCGCGGCTGCGGACGCTCAACGCCGCACGCGAGCCTCGTCGACAACACGACCGCGCATCTCATCGACGACATGGAGCACCTGCGCCGGCTGCTCGACATTGACCGCTGGCAGGTCATGGGCGGTTCCTGGGGCGCGACGCTCGCTGTCGCGTACGCGATCCAGCACCCCGAACGGGTGCGGGAGATCATCCTGCGCGGCGTGTTTCTGTTGCGCGAGGCGGAGATCAAATGGTTCTACGAGGACGGGTGCAGCTGGCTCTATCCGGAAGCCTTCGACGCCTTCATGGCCATCCTGCCCGAGAACGAGCGCCACGATCCGATCGGCGCCTATCACCGCCGGCTGACGCACGCCGATCCGCGCGTGCAGATCGAGGCGGCACGCGCGTGGTGCGTCTGGGAGGCCTCGACGATGGCGCTGCGTCCCGATCCTGCGCGCATCCGGGCGTTCGCTTCGGACAGCTACGCGCTCGCCTTCGCGCGGATCGAATGCCACTATTTCATCAACCGCGGATTTCTGGACGTTGACGGCCAGCTCTTGCGCGATGCGCCGCGACTTTCCGGCATCCCCGGCATCATCGTTCAAGGCCGCTACGATGTGGTTACGCCTGCGCGCAGTGCGGTCGAGCTTCATCGCGCGTGGCCCGGCTCCACACTTCACATCGTCCCCGACGCCGGCCACGCGATGACGGAGCCCGGCATCGTGCACGAGCTGGTCGCGGCGACGAAGAGCTTTGGCAAGTAGTTCT
>CAZKZT010000066.1:0-5462 GCA_964557265.1 uncultured Hyphomicrobium sp. | reverse complement strand
CCCGGCATCGTGCACGAGCTGGTCGCGGCGACGAAGAGCTTTGGCAAGTAGTTCTATTTTTCCGCGGGCGCCAACGCCGCCGTGCTGAATGCACGCCGCTGGCGTGACGGTGTCGCGGCGGCAGTACGCGAAGCCGTTGCCGACCGCAGACAATAAAAACTAGATCCGCGCGTCTCCGGCGTCGCGCTCGACGCGGCGGCTGCGTTCGGCACCGCGGTCTTCCGTGGTGACGACACTCTCCAGCTCGGCGAAAGCTTCGTCGCGCACGGCAACTGCCAGCTCGAGCTTCTCTCGCAGATTGGCGACCGAGGCGAGAAGATTGCTGCGGCGCTGGGCAGCGGCGCGCGCAAACGTCGAATACGCAAAGTGTGCGTCGTCGCGCACGCCCGTGCGTTCCTCTTCGCTCGCAATCTGGCGGCTGAGATCACCAGCCATCAGCTCGAACTCGTGAATCATCGACTCGATGTCGGCTACTTTGCGCTGCTTCTCGTCGGCCTCGAAGCGTTTCAGCTTCAGCGCACCGTCGCGGGACTTCATGACCGTCTACCCCCTACTCATGGGCACCGGGAGGCCTCACCACACAAGGCCTTTGATGCACGCTCTTGCCGCCGGGCTCAACTCAAATTCCATGCCAACCGGTCACCGGGCGCCGAACCGTGCTCCGCCAGTATCTTACACCAGCTTCGCGGCAACGCACGCTGCCTAGGTTCAAACACGCCCAGCTGACCGCCACCCCGGCGACCTTCAGTGCACAGTATCCATAGAACGGATTAAGTTGCCGTTTCGCAACGCCTGAATCGGATCACACCTGAGTGTCCCATTTTCGTCCAGTTCACGGACGGCAGGGCTTCAGCAACCTGTGCAAATCATGTAACAACGATTTTTAGGGGGTTGCATGCAGACAAACAAGCTACGGCAACGGCTTGGGTGATCTGCGTGAGCGCATAGGGGTTTCGCGGCAAAAGCGACATCTCCGAGCTGTAGTGCCCGGCCATGAAGGCCTATCGCGCACCGTGTTTGCTTGCGCGGATACTTGCCATGACTGCTGGTATTCCGTATTTTCCAGGTGTCTCTGGCCCTGGGACGCGTAGTTGTTCGAGCAACACAGGCTGTATGTGTCAAAAATGAGTTTCGTGTAATTCGGCATTAGGTTTTGTTAACCTCTCGAAAGTAATGTGCAAGTTATGAACTTGCTGAGTGCAATAGCGTACTCTTCACACTTGGGGCAGCGGATCCTTAAAAGGATCATGGAAGAGAGGTTGGCATGCGAGTCCTTCTCATAGAGGATGACAGCGCAACAGCGCAGAGCATCGAACTGATGCTCCAGTCGGAAGGTTTCAACGTCTACACCAGCAGCACTGGTGAAGAGGGCGTCGATCTCGGCAAAATATATGATTATGACATCATTTTGCTCGATATTAACTTGCCCGACATGAGCGGCTACGAGGTGCTCCGCACGCTCCGCGTCGCCAAGGTCCAGACGCCGATCCTGATCCTGTCCGGCCTGGCCGGCATTGACGATAAGGTGCGGGGCCTCGGCTTCGGCGCCGATGACTACATGACGAAGCCGTTCCACAAGAACGAGCTGGTCGCACGCATTCAGGCGATCGTCCGCCGCTCGAAGGGCCATGCCCAGTCGGTCATCGAAACCGGCGAGCTGCGCGTCAACCTCGACACCAAGACCGTCGAAGTTAACGGCCAGCGGGTTCATCTCACGGGCAAGGAATATCAGATGCTCGAGCTCCTTTCCCTGCGCAAGGGAACGACGCTCACCAAAGAGATGTTCCTCAATCATCTCTATGGCGGGATGGACGAGCCGGAGCTCAAGATCATCGACGTCTTCATCTGCAAGCGGCAAGAACTACATCGAAACCGTGTGGGGCCGCGGCTACGTGCTGCGCGAACCCGGCGACGGCAAGACCGCCGCCGCCTAAGCGGGCTGCAAGCGCTGGGTGCGCAGCCCGACGCCAACCTCGAGACTGCGCGAACAGCGTACAGGGCGCCCTCCGCGGCGCCCTTTTGCTTGCCCCGTTTCCAATGCGCCGCCTTGATGCGGAAGGGGCTTTCTGCAATACTTCATTGAACCGGCGGCAATGGCGGGCCGTCCCAAGGACTTGCGGTTTGCGTGACGCTTGATCCTGTCGTTCTTAGGTCCTGTCGTTCTTAGCTTCACCGTGCGACCGATGTTCCGGTGAAGCCGCCGCGACCACTCGCACTCTAGGGAGTTTTGCGGAATGGGTACGTTTAGCGTCTGGCATTGGCTGATCTTCCTGGTCATTGCGCTGCTGTTGTTCGGCGGCAGCGGGAAGATCTCGTCGATCATGGGCGACGTCGCCAAGGGCATCAAGAGCTTCAAGAAGGGCATGACGGAGGACGACGACGTCGCCGCGCCGCCAGCCGATGCGCCCAAGAAGCTCGAAGGCAAGCCGCCGGAGGTGCATCAGACGAGCGCATCGCCGTCGAGCACGAAGGTCGGCTAGAGCAGCGTCCGCACGAACGGCGCCGCATCCTGCCACGCGGCCATCGCTGGGATCGACGCGCGGCGTCTGGTCCGCAGCCGTGGTGAACGCGGAGAGGGTATCGTCTCAGCCGGTGTCTTCAGCCGGATAGGCGGGCCAAGTTCGTTTGAACTGCAACTCGGACGGCTGCGGCGAGGCTGGATTACAGAAGGCGATCATGTTCGATCTCACGTCAGGGAAAATGCTGCTGCTCGGTATCGTGGCCCTGATCGTGCTCGGCCCGAAGGACTTCCCCATACTGCTGCGTACGATCGGGAAGTACATGGGCATCATCAAGCGCCAGGCCGACGAATTCCGCGACCAGTTCAATGAGGCGATCCGCGAGAGCGAGTTCGATCAGATCAAGAAGGATGTCGAGGGGCTCGGCAAGGATCTCGACACGACGATGCGCGACACGCAGGAGAGCATCAGCAAGGAACTCGGCAGTGTGCAGCAGGAGTTCGATACCGTCCGTCATGACATCGACGCCCAGCTTGCCGATCCGCTGAAGCCATCGCCCCACACCGAGGGCTATACTCCGATCGGGATCGACGAGACGCCCGCCACTCCGGCCAGCGGGGATGCGGAAGTCACGCCAGCGCCGTCCGCTGATCCAGACCGGCACGATGCTAACGGCATCCCGATGGCCCCGCTCGAGAACGCACCGCCGCCCGAACCTGTCGCGGCGCCTTCTGCGCAGCCGGCCGAACGGGCGGCAATGAACGGCAGCAGTCACGACCCGGCTGACACCGGCCGCGAGACGGCCGCCGCAGCGGCGAAGACCGGGACCTGACCCACCATGACCGATACCCTGGAGAAGCCTCCGGAGAAGTCGCCGGACAAGTCTGCCGCCGACGCCGGCAAGGTCGAAGATAACGGTCAGAACGAAATCGACGCTTCGCGAGCGCCGCTGATCGAGCACCTCACCGAGCTGCGCCAGCGCCTGATCTATTCGCTGATTGCCTTCTTCGGCACATTTGTCGTCTGCTTCTTTTTTGCCAAGCCGATCTACAATGTGCTGGTCTGGCCGTTCGTGCGCGTTGTCGGTGCCGAGAATGCCAAGCTGATCGCGACCCATTTCCTCGAGCAGCTCTTCACCAACATCAAGCTGGCAATGTTCGGCGCGGCGTTCCTGTCGTTCCCGGTGGTCGCCGTACAGCTTTACAAGTTCGTGGCGCCCGGGCTTTACAAGAACGAGCGCGGCGCGTTCGTGCCTTACCTTATCGCGACGCCGATCCTGTTCTTGATGGGAACACTGGTCGTCTACTTCGTCGTGCTCCCGCTGCTCATCCAGTTCTCGCTCGACATCACGCCTCAAGCCGGCGGCGACGGCAAAGCGACGATCGAGCTGCTCCCGAAAGTCTCCGAATACCTGTCGCTGGTGATGACGTTGATCCTCGGCTTCGGGATCATCTTCCAGCTGCCGGTCATCGTGACCCTGCTGGCGCGGGCGGGTGTATTTGGTGCCTCGGCGTTGAGAAGCGCACGGCGTTACGCCATTGTCGGCATCGCTGGCGCGTCAGCCGTGCTGTCACCGCCGGATCCATTCAGCATGGTCGCGATGATGCTGCCGACGATGCTGCTCTACGAAGCTTCGATCTGGATCGTCGATTACGTCGAGAAGCAGAAGAAGTCCGAAGCGGACGACAAGGACGACGACGCCGCGTGAATTTGGCGGCGGCCTGAGGCGCGAACGGGGCGGTTGCGCCGCTTCCGGCGCGCCGCCGCAGCTTTTTCGAGTGAACACAATCGACGCGATCTGCCGCGCTTCCGGCGCGCATTCGCTGCGCGCTGGCCCACTGTTGGCCGAGGCGGTGATTAACCAATCTCAGCTTCTACAACCAAAATATTGTTAAGCCGTGATAAAAATGAGACGGAAAAGTATTCCTGCATTCACCTAGCGCCTTAGATCGAAATTAAGATGCGTCGGGTAGTGTGGGTCAAGATCACGGAGAGTATCGCGTATCATGACCGACCAGCAATTCAGAACGCGCTCGCGTTACGTCATTGGACCGGACGGAAGCCCGCTTACCGTCGCTGACCTGCCGCCGCGTGACACCAAGCGCTGGGTGATCCGTCGTAAGGCGGAAGTCGTCGCCGCGGTGCGCGGCGGCCTGCTGAGCCTCGAAGAGGCCTGCGACCGCTACAAGCTGACCGTCGACGAGTTCTTGTCCTGGCAGCGTACGATCGACAAGCATGGCTTGCAGGGCCTGCGGGCAACGCGCCTCAAGGACTACCGCAACTGAGGTCGCGACCGCAGCGGGCGCCGTTGCCAGTTGACCAGCAACCAAGCCGGGCCTCACCGCCCGGCCGTTTGCTGTGCAACTTTGGCCGCGCCTTCGTCTAGTCGGTTCGGCAGAGCCCGTCGTGGCGGCTCCAGCGGCCTCGGCGTAGAGGATCAGCTCCAGTACTGGCCGCCGCCGCCAACGTTCTGGCTTCAGCGCCTGTCCCATCTGGTGAGCCAGACGAATAGTCCGGTGGCGATGCCGTAGGCCGCCATCGCGATGGTGACCAGAACCGCGAAGTCCTGGAAACTGCCTCCGCTCCTCAGCAGGAAGATGCCGCCGATCAATACGACGAGCAGGCGCACGGTGCCGCCGAGAACCGGGCCAACGATGTGCCCGGATCCCTGTGATGAGAAGTACAGGCAAAGGCCGAATCCGTACGCGGCGAAACCAAAGCCGGCAATTCCCAGATAGTCGTGAGCCGCCCGCAGTGCGCCGGGTTCGGTCGTGAACAAGGCGGCCCAAATATCCGGATACAGCGCGCCGATGCAGCCGATCGCACCGATGATCGCTGCGGAAGACGTGGCAGCGATCCATGCAACCCGGCGTGCACGCGCCACGTTGCGGGCGCCGATCGCCATCCCGACCATGGGCACGCTGGCGGCGCCGATCGAAAAGGCGATCGGTACCAGCAGCAACTCGAGGCGGATGCCGATCCCATAACCCGCAAGCGCCGTCG
>CAZKZT010000065.1:11148-13451 GCA_964557265.1 uncultured Hyphomicrobium sp. | reverse complement strand
GTATTTGAGCCGCTTCTTCCTGTCACGCTGGACGTGCTTGAGAAATTTGGCTCGGTCATTGTCTTGACGTTGCCCACGAACGGCTTCCGCTCATTTCCCGTCGAGCGGCGTGAATTCGGCCGCGCGGGTGCGGCGGGCGATCTTGTCGAGTACGCCGTTCACGACGCGCGGCTCGTCCTCGCTGAAGAACGCCTTGGCGACCTCGACATACTCGCTGATGACGACGCGGGCGGGCACGTCAGACCGTTCGACCAGTTCGAATACGCCGGCGCGCAGGATGGCGCGGAGGGTCGAGTCGACGCGCGTCAGCCGCCAACCCTCGGCGAGTTGCGCGTCGACGACGGGGTCGATCTCGCGCTGACGGCGGACGACGCCACGCAGGATCGCGGCGAAGAAATCGCGGTCGGCGTTGGCGACCGAGCGGTCTTCGGCACTGTCGCCGAAGTGCAGGAGGTTGAACTCGCCGATGACGCTGTTGAGGTCGGTTTCGGCAAGGTCCATCTGGTAGAGCGCCTGCACGGCCGAGAGGCGGGCGGCACTGCGGGGGGCGAGCGGGCGGGGTTCGTTGAGTGGAGGTTTCATTGTTCCGATCCGCCGGCGAAATCGTTGCCGATCTCGATCAGACGCAGGCATGCGCGAGCGGCATCACCGCCCTTGCCAGCGACGCCACCTTCGGCGCGCGCCATCGCCTGCGCGTGGGTGTCGACGGTCAGGATCGCGTTGCCGACCGGCAGCGCGAGGTCGGTCGCAATCTGCATCAGCCAGTGGTTCGCGCTGTTGCACACGATGTCGTAGTGCGAGGTTTCGCCACGGATAACGCAGCCGAGCACGATCGCGCCGTCGAAAGCACGACCTTCTTCCGCGTCGAAACGGCCAGCGGCAGCAGCCTGCACGATCACCTGCGGGATCTCCAGCGCACCCGGCACGACGACGCGCTCATAGGTGCAGCCATGAGCGGCGAGCACCGCGAGCGCGCCCTCCGCGAGCGCCTTGCTCACGTCCTCGTAATACGGTGCCTCGACGATCAGGACGTGCGCCTCGAGCTTGCCCGCGCGCGGACCAATGGGTGTGCCTCTTCCGGCCATTTCTATTTTACCTCTCGTGTGCCGACGATGCGCAGGCCGTAGCCTTCGATGCCGACGTAGCGTGACCGTGGAACATTCGTGATCAGTTCCATGTCTGTGATGCCGAGATCGCGCAGGATCTGCGAACCGATGCCGATCTCGACACGGCGGCGCTCGGCGCGCGCCTGCGGGGGCTTCGGCTGGTCGCGATCGGCAAGCCAGTTCGAGACGGAGCGCGGGCGCAGATCGCGGATCAGCACGATGGCGCCGCGGCCTTCCTGCGCAATCATCTGCATGGATTTCTGCAGATAGCCGTTGGGCCCGCTCGGCGGCGATATGCCGAGAACGTCGACAGGCAAGTTGACGGCGTGGACGCGGACCAGAACCGGCTCGGGCCCGCTCAGGTCGCCGCGCACGAGCACCAGATGCTCGACCGGATCGACGGTCGTCTCGTAAACGTGCAGATCGAAGGCGCCGCCAAAGCTGCTCTCGACCTTGCGCGACGCGGTGCGCTTGACGATGCGGTCGTTCTGCAGGCGGTAGGCGATCAGGTCCTCGATCGTGCCGATCTTGAGTCCGTGGCGCTGGGCGAAGCCGACGAGGTCGGGCATCCGTGCCATGGTGCCGTCGTCGTTCATGATCTCGCAGATGACGCCGGCCGGCAGCAGGCCGGCCATGCGCGCGAGGTCAACGGAAGCTTCGGTGTGTCCGGCGCGGACCAGCACGCCGCCTTCGCGCGCGACGAGCGGGAAGACGTGGCCGGGCGAAACGATATCGTCGTGCGTCTTGGTCGGGTCGATGGCGGTCGCGATGGTCAGCGCGCGATCGTGTGCCGAGATGCCGGTCGCGATCCCTTCCTTGGCCTCGATCGAGACGGTGAAGTTGGTGCGGTTGCGCGCGCCGTTGTTGCGCGTCATCAGTTCGAGGCGCAGTTGCTCGGCGCGCAGCTCGGTCATCGTGAGGCAGATCAGGCCGCGGCCATGCTTGGCCATGAAGTTGATCGCCTCGGGAGTCGCCATCTGTGCCGGGATGACGAGGTCGCCCTCGTTCTCGCGGTCTTCGGCATCGACGAGGATCACCATGCGGCCGTTGCGGAGATCCTCCAGGATGTCGGCAACCGGCGAGATGAAGCCCTTCCCCTCGGCGTATTCAACACGCGCAAGGTCGCCCATCTCGTCAGATTTCGAGCCGTTGCTCACCGGCGCATCTCCAAAAGCCGCGCGCTACGTCGCGCGGCTT